>DIGA01000040.1 GCA_002419365.1 Mageeibacillus sp. UBA5734
ATCGATTTCTCGAACATGTCTACAAAGTTAAATACCGGCTCCATTTTGATCATCCTTTGACGTGATGATCAAATTATACCCCCTGTTTCACGGAAGTAGATAAAGAGGCGGGCAAAACTATGAAAGGATTGACATTCAGGCGAGGATACGCGGTCCGCGCGAAATGTAATAGGTTGTTTCTGGACGCCGATGACCAGCCAACCAACGCGCATAGACAGTTGTAGCAAAAGCTTTCAGGACTTTCATGCGAGACACCTCCAGATAGTTTGTACGATCCAGTGTATCAGCCCAGATTTGTTTGGAGGTTAAGAAATCGAGTCTTTTTTATTAAAATCCTGAAGCGGGGTATAATGATGTTGCAACCACATTCGCCTGATAAATGGAGGTACCCAATATGATAACCATCACATTGAACGAACAGGAAATTGAACTTTTGATGACATCTATCAACCATTGCCTGAAAACGTGCCACCAAGGCAGCGCTGCCGAAGGTTGCAAAGATTGCCAGGCGCTGGAAGCAGTCCTGGCCCGGCTCAGCGAAGGCAAATAACAATCCGTTATAGCCAGTCTTTTCATCAGAAAAACGGCGGTTATCCTGCGATAACCGCCACCTTTTATTGGGTTTGAATTCAGAATATTTTGGCAAACCGCCAAGGTCAACCTGTCAGTTACTCACTCACTGATCCCAGCTCTTCTGCCAACTGCTGGCGGTACTCAGCCAGCTTCCCCTTCTCCTCATCACTGAGCTCTGGATAGGCCAGGGGCAGTTTTTTCAGGGTCTGGACCAGGATGTCGGAAATCAGCAAGCGCGAGAACCATTTGCGGTCCGCAGGAACGATGTACCAGGGAGCATGCTCCGTCGCAGTCTCCCGGATCATCTCTTCGTAGGCATCCTGGTACTGCTGCCAGTATTGGCGTTCATGCAGGTCCCCGGCAGAGAATTTCCAGTTCTTATCCGGGTTGTCGATCCGGTCGAGCAGGCGTTGGGCCTGTTCTTTTTTCGACAGGTGCAGGAAAATCTTGACCACAACGATGCCGTTTTCATGCATGTATCGCTCGAAATCGCGCAGCTGGCGATAGCGTTCTTTCCAGATGTCCTTATCAAGCACCTCTTCTGGCAGGTTTTGCTTTTCAACCAGGTTATGGACCTTGACGACGAGGACATCTTCATAGTAGGAACGGTTGAAGATGGCGATGTTGCCGCGTTCAGGCAGATGTTCATGGCTGCGCCAGAGGTAATCGTGATCCAATTCCTCGGCCGAAGGAACTTTGAAAGGTGTCACTTCGACACCCTGTGGATTGAGGCCGCTCATGATGTGTTTGATGGCGCCGTCCTTGCCGGCCGCATCCATCGCCTGCAGGATCACCAGAACACCAAATTTGTTGTGGGCATACAAGACATCCTGCAATTGGATCAGATCTTCGATATTACGTGCCAGTTCCTGCTCTGTCTTGACGCCCTTGGACTTGCCGCTGGTCTTGTCAGTGGCAAAACCAGCCAAATGGAACCCCTCTTGGTCACTGATCCGGAAATTCTTGATTTTCATTTTGAATTCCTCCTTCTCAAACAGTTCTCAAGTCAGCCGCACAACGATCTTATGCAGGATATCGACGGCTGAATCGAGATTGGCCGATGCATCTTTGATGTGATGGTAGACCTCGCGCTGACGCAGGGCTTCCATCGGGTTGTCACTTCTAAATACTGCCGACATGGCATCCCGGTAAAATTGCTCGATCCGGTCATGGGTCTGGCGAATCCCGGCAATGTAGCTTTCCGTCTGGACCGGATCAGCTTTCAGGCTGGCGACCGCTTCGGCGAACTGGTCGGTCCCTTCCTTGAGAATCGCCACCATTCCGATGATGACTGGATTGGCAGACATGTCATAAGCCTGCATGGAAAGCAAGGTTGATTCGGCGTACTCGATGACTTTGTTCATGCCGATTGAAATGGAATAGATGTCGCCACGGTCAAAAGGAGTCGTAAAAGCATCAATCAGTTTGCGCTCAAGCTCCATCCGGATCTCATCGGCAGCCTTGAGTTCCTGGCACAGAGCACTGCTTTCGATCACAGATGCATCCTTGAGCCAATTAAACAGGGCATCGACACCCTGTGCATTCAACTGGGCTTGCTTACTGAGCATGGCATAAAAATCATATTTCGGCGGGAAAACCCGGTCCAGCAAACTATCCATCCTATCGTCTGTACTCCTAACCTGATCGTCCGGACATTTCCAGCACAAAACGGAGAAGTCCGGCAATAAAGGCTGAAATCAACGCAGAAGCAGGGAACGTGATCACCCAGGCGGCCAGAATGCCCTTGGCAACCTGCCAATTGACTGCCTTGTAGCGGACTGCAGCGCCTGTTCCCATCACACTGCCGACAACGATGTGAGATGTTGACACGGGGGCGCCCAGAGAGGTTGCTGCCAGAAGTGCCGCAGCTGCTGCCAGCTGGGCGTTGAAGCCGTTGATCGGTCGGACTTGGAAAATCCCCCGGCTGAGTGTCCGGATAATCGGCCAGCTGCCAAACAGGGTGCCAAAGAAGATGGCAATCCCGGCCCAGCTGAGATACCAGCCCACAGACACCTGTCCGGAATGTCCGGAGGCTAGTCCTGCCAAAACCAGAATCCCGGCAATTTTCTGGGCATCGTTGCTGCCATGGCTGAAAGAAAGTAACAGCATCAGTGGCAATTGGGCCCGGTTGAGCCAGCGATTGAGCGAATAGCGAGCCCCGGCCAGGACATATTTGCTGGATTTCTCGAGGATGAAAGCAGCCAGAAATCCGATCAGCGGCGAAATCAGGAGGGCAATGAAAATCCCCATGATCCCAAGGGTCTGAAGATGGTTGCCGTTTGCTGCACCAGACTGCCACTGAATGCTGTCCCGTCCTGCCCACACCAGGCCCGAACCGACACACCCACCGACCAGTGCATGCGTGGAACTGGAGGGCAACCCCAGTCGCCAGGTCAGGAAATTCCAGATGACAGCCCCGAGCACCGCTGCAAAAAGAATCGGCAAGAGCTGGCGATCAGCAGGAGGGACTCGGATCAGGCTGGAGAACGTCAGTGACACGGCCTGTCCTCCCAAAATGGCACCGGCCAGGCTGGCGACCGCCGACAGACCAACCGCCATGCGGGGCGAAGCTGCCCGGCTGGCAACCACCGTCGATACGACAGCACCGGCGTCGTGCAGGCCATTGGTCAAGGCAAAAGCCTGACTGGCAACCCAGACCAAGCTCAGAAGGATCTGGTCCGCCATCATGATGAGGGAGGCTTGTCCATGGCTGCCATTGCCAATCCTCAGCTCAGCGGGAACCTTTGTCGTACGGGATGCCTTCGGCCTTGGGCGCCCGCGACTTGCCAGATGTAAAGACCAGGATGATCATGGTGACGATATAAGGCAACATCTGGTACAGATACTGGGAATATTTGATGCCAGACAGCGTAGGTAAAAAAGGAATGCTGCCGCTGTAGGAACCAATCACCCGGAACAAGGCAAAGAACAGGGCAGCGCCAAAAATCCGCACCGGGTGCCAGTTACCGAAAATCATCACAGCCAAGGCAAAGAAGCCATATCCGGCGACGGTGGACTGGAAGCCGGAGCCAGCTGCGATCGTGAAAGCCAGGCCACCGATGCCAGCCAGGAAACCGGAGATGGCGACCCCAATGTAGCGCAGCCGGTAGACATTGATGCCGACCGAGTCCGCCGCGTGTGGATGTTCGCCACAAGCTCTCAGGCGCAAGCCAAAGCGTGTCTTGTAGATGACAAAAACCGTCAGAACCAAAATCACCAGGGCAACGGGCGTGGTCAGGTAGGTACTCTTGAAAAGAAGCGCATCCCAGAAACCTGGATCTTGGCTGGGCTGGAGCCCCAGGGTTTCACGGGTGATCTTGATCCAGGTCGGGATATTGATCGTGGTCTGTCCCTGGCCCTGGATGGCCCAGGTCAGGACAATGGCAAAAGCGGGGGCAAAAAGATTCAGAGCAGTGCCACCAATCGTCTGGTCTGCTTTCAGGCTGACCGAAGCAACCGCCAGCAACAGCGAAAAAATCAGTCCTGCCAAAGCTCCGATGGCCATGGCACCCAGCATCGCCAGCTGGGGATGGTCTGCTCCCCATCCACCCTTGTCTGCTACTCGCAGGAACAAACTGCTGAACAGGGCTCCAATGATCATGATCCCCTCGAGGGCGATATTGATCGTGCCGCTGCGTTCGCTGAACATGCCGCCCAGAGCGACCAGAAGCAAGGGAATCGCAAAAATGATCGTTGCACCGATGATGTCCGCTATAATGATCATGCGGCCGCCTCCTCATTTCGACTTTGTTTCTGTTCGGCTATTACCAGCTTGCGCAATTGCCGGCTGACAACGCCTCTCAAGAGCAGTGAGAAGGCACTCAGGTAGATGATAACGGAAATGATGATGTCGATAATTTCTTTGGCATATTCCGGTTGCATGGCTTCGCCGCCAACTTGGATATAGGAAACAAACAAGGCACTGAAAATGATACCCAGCGGATTGGATGTCGCCAGTAAAGCGACCGGAATTCCATTGAACCCCATGGCTGGCAGGATCTTCTCGATGGTGTATTGCACATTTCCACTCAGATAGTAGATCCCACCACCAAATCCGGAAAATGAACCGGCAATGATCATCGACAGGACAATATTGCGCTTGGCATTGATACCTGCATAGATGCTGGCATTGCGATTATAGCCGCACGCTTTGAGTTCATAGCCGAATATGGTTCGATTGAGGACGATATAGGCCATTCCGGCAATCAGAATGGCGATAAAAAAACTGATATTGATGTATGATGAACTAAAAATCCGGTCCAGCCCCCATTTGGGGATGATCGCTCCCGGATTGGCTGCTGCCATATTGGCCGTGCGGTCGGGATTGGAGGCGCCATAGAAGTCAGCCAGAACCCTGGGTGTGTTCGCCAGAAGCACATTGACTGCAAACAGGCCAATCCAGTTGAACATGATCGAAGTGATGACTTCGTTGACGTTGAAAAAAGCCTTGAACAATCCTGGGATCGCACCCCAGATCGCACCGCCCAACATCGCAGCCAGAAGAGCAGCCCACCAGGGGAATTGCAAGATCATCCCAGAGTACAAAGCAAAGAATGTGCCTAGCATGTACTGCCCTGCAGCGCCTATGTTGAAAAGACCCGTCTTGAAGGCAAAGCCGACGGCCAAGCCAGTCATGACCAGCGGAGCGGCCTGATAAAGGACTTTGGAGAATTTGCCCGCTGAACTGATCCCAGCGAAGAGAATCTGGCTAAAGCCATACAGAGATTTTTCTGGTTTGAATACAATCAACAGAATGAATCCAAAAACCAGGCCGATGCCAATCGCAGCGATGGATGCCAGCAGGCTATCCATGCCTTTCTTCTGGAGGAATTGCCTGACCTGTGACTTCATGAGCACCGCCCTTTCCTGTCATCCCCTGTCGACTCCGCCATGTTGTCCACTCCTGTCATTTGGTTACGACGAGCCCCTGCCATGTAAAGTCCAAGTTCCTCGACTGAGGTTTCCTGTGGATTGAATTCTCCGACAAGCTCACCCTCATACATGACCAGGATCCGGTCTGAAACATTCATGACTTCTTCAAGCTCGAATGAAACAAGCAGAACTGCCTTCCCTGAATCTCTCTGCAAAATCAGCTGTGTCAGGATGTATTCGACAGCACCTACGTCGAGTCCGCGTGTTGGCTGCATGGCAACCAGCAATTCTGGACTTTTATCAATTTCACGGGCGATGATAGCTTTTTGCTGGTTGCCTCCAGACATGCTGCGTACGATTGTCTGAGCACCTTGACCTGCACGAATGTCATATTGGGTGATTAATGTGCCAGCATAAATCTGGACTTCTTCCTGGTTGATGAGCCCATTGTGCTGGAACCGAGGCTCCCAGTATCGTTGCAAGACTAGATTGTCAGCCAAGCTGTAATCGAGAATCAGCCCATATTTATGACGGTCTTCCGGAATATGGCTGACACCATGCCGAGAACGTTCGCGGATACTGGCATTTGTGATGGCCTGTCCTTTCAGCCGAATGGATCCAGCCACTGGTTTTTCAATGCCAGTCAGGGCATAGACAAGTTCACTCTGGCCATTGCCATCAACCCCAGCCAGGCAAACAATTTCCCCTTCCCGGACTTGGAAAGTCACACCACGGACTGCATTGTTCTTGTGCAGCTTGGATGGAACAACCAGGTCCTGAACATCTAGTACAACCTTGCCTGGATTCTGTACTTTCTTGACTTGCTCCAACTGGATCGGCCGTCCCACCATCATGTGGGACAATTCCTCAACAGAGGTTTGGTCAACATCGACCGTACCGATGTATTGGCCTTTGCGTAGAACGGTACATCGGTCCGAGACCTGCATGATTTCATTCAGTTTGTGGCTGATAAAAAGGATGGATTTTCCCTCTGCTTTCAATTCGAGAATCGTTGCCATGAGTTCTTTGATTTCCTGCGGCGTCAAAACAGCAGTCGGTTCATCAAAGATCAGAATCTCATTGTCACGGTAGAGCATCTTGAGGATCTCCACTCGTTGTTGCATACCAACGGTAATGTCTTCGATCCGGGCGTCCGGTTCAACTCGGAGTCCATATTTTTGGCTTAGATCGATCACATGCTGGCGAGCCTCATGGTATTTGAGCACGCCCAGGCGAACGGGTTCAACCCCCAGGAAGATATTCTCCAGGACTGTAAACACTTCCACAAGTTTGAAATGCTGGTGGACCATGCCGATTTTCAGTGCATTGGCATCATTGGGATTATTGATCTGGACGACCTGGCCGTTTTTCCGGATGACACCGCTGTCTGGCTGGTAGAGGCCAAACAGGATACTCATCAAGGTGCTTTTCCCTGCTCCGTTTTCTCCGAGCAAGGCGTGGACTTCTCCACGCCGCAGCTGCAAGGTCACCCGGTCGTTAGCCAGGACGCCGGGGAATTCCTTGGTGATGTTCTCCATTTCAATGATGTAATCGTTCATGGTCACCTCAGATGTTCCGTCTGCGAAAAGGCTAGACGATGTCTAGCCTTTTCACTACTGGAGTCAGATGAATCTAACGGTCAGCCCTGATAATCCACTGTGGAGATGCTCACAGCAGGAGGTGTGTCAATAACATTGGAAACCGAAAGAGCACCGGACTGCATGTCGGCAAAGAGCTTATTGTATTCGTCGACGGTAAATTTCGTCAGGCGCCAGCTATTTGCAGCCGTCGGCAGGCCGACGCAATTTTCTGCAGCTCCAAGCACGGCCGTTTTGCCCGAATGCTCAGCATCCCAAGTGCCTTTGTTGGCATATAGGGAGCCCAGGGCCAGCTTGACAGACTCAGTCAGGCCTTTCATCGCCGAGGTGATGATGGTCGGGGATTCGGCGGACTGGTCGACGTCGACGCCAATGACTTTACCGCCGGCCGCATCGGCTGCCGCAGTGGCACTCAAATAAATGCCGCCACCACAGGCAAAGACAACTTCGGTACCTTCGGTATACCAGCCGGACATTTTGGTTTTGATATCATCGTTGGGGGCAAACACACCAGAATACCAGTATTTGATTTCGACAGAGCCCGGAGCAAGACCCTGTTTCTGGGCAGCAGCCTCAGCACCCTGGACATAGCCGTAGCCATAGCGTACGACCGCAGGAACTGCCATGCCACCTAAAAAGCCGAGCTTCGTGTAGCCATCCATGACAGCCGCGTATCCAGCCAGATAACCTGCCTGCTCCTCGCGGTACAGGATGTTGTGGACATTGGGCGACGTCTTGTAAGTGGAGTAGTCAGGCGTGTGGGGTTCACCGTCGAGGAGCAGGAAGTTGACCTTGGGGAACTGGTCCTGGACCTCATAAATGGCTTCCTCAAAAAGGTAGCCAGGGCAGACAACGGCCTTGGCACCCTTGTCGATGGCGGTCTTGATCGTCTCGACGCGGGCAGCCGTTGAGTCCTCGCTCGGCCGGAAATAGGCATAGGTGATCTTGTTAGCCTCGGCGTATTCCTTGACGCCGTTCCAGGTGCCTTCATTGAAGGACTTGTCATCGATATTGCCCACGTCTGTGACGAGGGCGATTTCATAGGTATCTTTCGGTTTGCAGGCGGCAAGGAGAGCGGCGGTGGACAGGATCAGAGACAGGACAAGTACCAGAGACAAGAACTTCTTCATCATGTAATCCTCCGATAATGCTGATATTCTGATGAACCGGGGGCTTTGGGCCCTCGATTATCATTTTAGCATAACTCAGGATGAGAAGCGCGCAATAGTATTGGTGATATTGTCTGACAATCCGGGTAAAAGTATCGCCTGCAGGGCTGGTCATGCTTACCCCGACAGGTCCACGATCCAAGGCTCCCGGATCTGGTTTTCCAGGATATCCCGGGCCAGATTGACCCAGCTGCGGCACCGGTCGAGGACAATGGAATCACCTGAGATACTGTTTTCCTGTCCAGACAATGCCGCATCCGCAGTGCGAACAAGTTCGACTTCGACAGGTGTCTCGAAAGAAAGGGCATGTTCCAGGATGCGTGTTTTCAGCCGACCTGAATTGGACACGGGTGCATCCAGCAAGAAAAGAGCGGAAGCAACAGATCCCTGTTCGAGCCGGGCAAGTAACAGGTCAATGGCCAGGTCCGTCATAGGAATCAGATGGTACGTGCCCCGCAGGCCCGCCAAATCGCGGTAAACGCCATCACGGCCGAGGAAGACAGGACTTTGCGACAAAGCCACTTCCAGGAGGATGATCTGGTTCAAGCCATCAACCATCACCTGGCGGCCCTTGAGCTCAGACAGGTCTACTTGCTTGTCCCGTCTGGCCTGGCAACGGCTGGCTGGATCGGTACAACGCCGTATTGCCATGCTTTGACGGGCCGTCAGCTGGTAATGGCGGCTGACAAGGTCGAGCGCACCTACCTTGGCATAGCCGCGGTCCAATAGCCACTGCAGGTCCTTCTGTGCCTCACGCAGGCGAGCCAGGGAAACCCCGCCAAACATCTGCCGATCATCAGGATCAAAACCGCGACGGGGTCCGAGGGTTTCTGCAGACATTGGATCAGTCATGCCGTATCCACCCTTTCTTGAATCCTACCTTAAGCTTAGCACGGAGTTGAGCTTTTATCCTCCATTTACACCCCGGCATCCGAACCACTGACCATCAGAAATCAACCACTCGCCTGATGCCTCTGTTCGTCAGGAAAAAACTTATTACAATGGAACTGTGAGGTAGCCGGATGCGAGTTAAAATTGAAACCATAGCCGATGGCCAGCCCGAGGAGGTCGTGATCTACTGCAGGAGCATCACGCCGGAGATCGAAACCATGGCCAGACAGGTGCAGGAGCTCGGACGAGCGAAATCTTCGATTGCTTTCTTCAAAGGCGAAGAACAACATTATCTGTCCTTGCGGGAGATTTTGTTCTTCGAGACCGACAGCGAACGGGTTTTTGCTCACCAGGCGGATGATTCGTTTGAAGTCAAGCTCCGGCTTTATGAAGTGGCCGAAAAATTGCCTGGCTATTTTGTCCGGATCTCGCGCTCGACCCTCGTCAACACCCTCCAGATCAAGTCCATCCAGAAAGGCCTGACCGGCGTCAGCCAGATCGCTTTCCGGAATTCCCGCAAAGAAGTCTATGGATCACGGATGTACCATCCCATTCTGACCCAGAAAATGGAAGAGAGGCATTTATATGAAATCATTTGAAAAAGTCCTTTGGCCCACCCTGATCCTGGGGAGCGGCATCCTGCTCTTGCTCAAGGCTTTCGGCATCGGTGAGGAATTTGGCACTTTCCGAGTCATCGGCAGCCTGGTCCTCCTTGGCATTTCGCTGGCCAGCCTGATCCGTTACCAGTTCTTCACCTTTCTCATCCCATTGTCTTTGATCGCTTATTTATGGCGGTTCCAGCTCGGCATTGCCGAAATGGATGTGCGACTGCTCTTGCTTGCAGCTTTACTCCTCTCCATTGGACTGTCACTTCTGTTCCGGAAAAAGTCCAGTTCCCGCTGGCACAGCGATCATTCTGACACCTGGGTAAAATCCGAGGAAATCCTCAATGAAAATGAAACCGTGACCATTGACGCCAGTTTTTCCGAACAGACAAAATACATTCATGCCAGCAATCTGAAAAAAGTCCAGATCAGCAGCAATTTTGCCTCAGCCAAGGTCTATTTCGACCAATGCCAGGTCAGTCCGGAAGGTCTCGAGATTAACTTGAATGTCCATTTTGCCGGAGTGGTCCTGATGGTGCCAGCAAACTGGCGGATCACAAGCCAGGCCTCCGTGTTTGCGGCTGAGATCCATGATGAGACGAGGCAAGGCCCGGACGTTGTCTACCTGGTCCGCCTGACAGGAAACGTCAATTTTGCCGAGGTCAAGATCCGAACGATTTGACGCTCCTTCGACAATTTCTGTCAATTCTGATCATTTTACTAGCATAAACAAATGGCCTGACGTGCGTTGAAAGGAGTATACTGATATCAGGACTACAAGAGAGGAGTGCAGATGATGCAAACGATCACTCTTTTCAACGAGCACGTCGGCAAAGCCGACTATACGATTGATGCCAGGATCGAAGAAGGGTCCTTGCGGATCATCGGTCACGACCAGGGGCCTGACATCATCAAGCTCTACGGTGAACCGGAACATGATTTCTCATACACCTTCACGCCGGAACGGACTCGATTCCTGCATTACCGTCTGCGTCAGGATTATTTGTCTGATGCTGACCTGCTCACACTGGTGCGAAAGTTATTCGGAGGCCCGGATGGCGAGAAAAAGCTGCGCCAGTACTGCCGCAGCCATAATATCCCTTTCGAATTCCATGATTCGGTTGAATCGATCGACCAGATGTTCTAGCGATTATCTTCGTTAAACCCCCGCAAGCCCGTTTCGGTCAGATTTTCCATGTAGCTCACAGATGCGTTGAAATTCTCCTGCAATTTTTTCATGAATTCATTCTGGCTGTTGAGGATGCTCTGGAATCGAGTGGACATGGCTTCCCGCTGGAACTCAAAACGCTGCTTCTGGTTTTTGATTTCATTCTCAAGTGATGACTTTTCGATCATCAATTTGTTCACCAAATCCTGGCCGATTTGGTACTGGGCTTCCAGAAGCTGGTATTGGGATCGGGACTGAGCCAGTGCATCCGTCAGGTTGGTGAGCTGCAAACGCAACGTGTCCAGTTGCAACTGAAAATCAGCTGCTGCCTGTTGCTGGGTAGCCAACCGGTGTTCAAGCTGAGATGACTCTTCGTTTTTTGACTGGTACCGATCGCGTAATACATTTATTTCAGCCATCATCTCCTGTTTGCTTTTTTCCAAAGTTTCAGTCCGGACACGCAACTCACTGGTTTCCAAGTTTCGGATCTGTAATGTCTCGTCCAGTTTGCTGTACGCCTCTGACAGGGATGTGAATTTTTCTAAAACCTTATCTCTATCCTTTGAAAGGAAATCAATCTGTTGAATGTGTTCATCCAAAGTCGTTTGCATAACCGTCATGCTAGAGAGCGATAGAGACAACTCGCGCTCAAGTGCTGCCACAGCCGCAGTCCGAGTCTCCAGCTGAGACTGTGCACGGTGGAGATCCTCTATGATCAATGCCTTGTCTGTATTTTCCGATACATTGACCATAAGTTGTTCAATTTTCTGATTCAGACGCATGTTTTCTGCTTTGATCTCTTCGATTTCAGTAGCAGATAGCGATACCAGTCCTTTTTCAGACAACACTTTTTCAAGATCAAGTGATTCAGCCAATTTGGCTTCCAAATTCCTGATCTGTGCTAGTTTCTCATCCCGTTCCCGAGTCATGCCTAAAAGGCTGGTTCGCATTTCCTCAAACCTATCCTGATAGACAGCCTCAGTGCCTGAGAGCTGATCCTGGAGATGGGCTATGTAACGGTCTACTTCGATGGCTTTGTATAAACCAAACTTACTGACCAGTGTATTTTCTATGGGCCCTGATTCTCTGAGTTCGTCGATGAAAGAATCATTAACCGAGGTTGGTTCTTGTTTCATGATCGTGTGCCTCCAGTCGCTGATGGTTCATGTTCCTGGTTCCAGTCGATCCCCTGGGTTGATTCGACCTACAGCCGTTCCACAAGGAACCTCCAGAACAGATCGGGCTCCTTGGACCAGTGGACTGACTCGCCATGGATCGAGCCTTTCGACGTAGATGACGCAATAGTCGCAGTCCAGGAAAACCAGGTCGATGGGAAATTTCATAAAAAAACCATGTACCTGGTTGCACGGGGTCAGAATCAAACCTTCTCCAGGAGTCAAGCCATGCCGTCCCAAGAGTCCTCGCATCCGGGCCCACGGGTTGTTGGCTAGCCTGACATTATTCCAGATTATACACCCTTGCAGCGTGATCAGCATCAGGAAACCTCAGCCAAATTGTTCGACCAGAGAAATGACGGTCGGGCCCAGAAGTACAATAAATACCACGGGAAATATGAACAAGACCATGGGAACGACCATCCGGACAGGTGCCTTCATCCCCTTTTCCTGGGCTTGCTGGCGCCGTGCCAAGCGCAACTGGATCGCCTGATTGCGTAAAACATTCTTGATCGGAGTACCGTACTGGTCCGACTGAATGACAGCCGTAGCGAACGTCTGCAGTTCTGGAACGGAACTGCGCTCGACGAGTCCATTCATGGCCTCCCGGCGTGGTTTACCCATCTGGATCTCACGGTACAACAGTGACAGTTCATCAATCAGCGGACCGTCATAGCGTTCGATGACTTTCAAAATAGCCGCATCAAAACCGAGACCTGCTTCAATACTGACACTGAGGATATCCATGACTGTCGGTAGCTGGTTCTGGATTTTTTCCTGACGACTGGTGACCATCGAGCGCAATATGAAGGTAGGAGAGACAAGCCCTATCGTCATGCCAACCAGAATGACCAGAAACTGGATGTCCGCATCCCCTGTAATCAGTCCAGCACCGAGGAACCCTGCCAGCAGGAAACCAAACGCAGAGAGAATCCTGAGCATGAAAAACTCCTGCGCACTGATCCTCAGCCCAGCCAGACGTAAACTCTTATCCAGCTCAGACTGGGCCGCATGGACAGGTCGTTTAACTCTCTGGCGAGACTTGTTCATTTTTGCCAATTGGGTCGCGATCTTGCGCCAAGTTGGTTTAATCAGCCGATCCAGCAAATTGAGTTCCAGTTCAGCATCAAGGTAGCGAGTTTTCCCTTTGATATGGTCCAGCCGCCGGGATTTGACCCACTCACGAACCAGCAGGCTGCGAAAGGCAACCAAGGTCAGAAGGAAAGCTAGGATTGCTGAACTGATAGACAATGCAACCATTCTGTCACACTCCTAATACTTGATGGTGACGACTTTCTTGATCAGGAGAAAGCCGATTGTCTCCATCACAGCGCCAGTGATCACCATGCCGATCCCCATCCGTGTGGCAAAGAAAGCCTGGATGAATTCGGGATTGATCATCATCAGGACAGCTGCCAGCGCAATGGGCAGGGAACCAATGATCATGCCACTGGCCCGGCCAGTAGCAGTCATGACCCGGATTTCATTTTTGACCTTGATCCGGTCTTTGATCGTCTCAGAAATATTTTCCAGCAGGTCGAGCAAATTGCCGCCAACTTGACGCTGGATCTGAATCGCCGAAACAGCCAAGCCTAAGTCTGTACTGTGAACCCGCTCAGCCAGGTTGGTCAAGGCGAGGTCCACATTGCTGCCCAAATTGATTTCGCGGACTACACGGCTGAATTCTCGTCCGATCGGGTCGGGCATTTCATGGGCGATGTTGCCCATGGCCTGCTGGAAGGTCAGTCCAGAGCGCAGGCAGTTGCCAACCATGACCAACGCTTCCGAAAGCTGGGCTTCGAACTGGATCAGGCGTTTGGCTTTTTTCCGATTGATGTAATAGGGGGGCAAAGCGGCTCCAATTAAAGCCGCCCCCAGAACCGTGATGGGATGGGCCTGGAGCAGGATCATCAGGCTGGCCGGAATCAATGCCGCCAAAGCCCAGACGACAAGGAATTCCTCCGGGCGCATGCGGATGTCCGCCGAAACCAATTCATTGGCAAACGCCCGTGAGACAGGGATTTTCTGCTGTTGAACTTTGCGGATTTTAACTGGTTTCCTTATATCAAGATCTTCCTTGAATAGATCTTTGAGTCTCAGTTCAACCCGCTTGCGGTCTTTGGCAAGAATGGACAGGATCGCAACCGCAAACAAAAACAGGTACAACCCCGTCGACACGGCCAGGATGATCGGCATCATGGTCTGTTACCTCCCTGTGCTGATAGGTCAGGTGAACCAGTCCTCATGGATGGCCACACCATTGTTACGGATTTTCTCGAGGCACTGCGGTCGGATGCCGGTTGCCTTGTAGCGGCCCCGGAAACGGCCATGTTCATCCAGCTGGCCCTGGGTCTCAAATACAAAAATGTCCTGCATACTGACCACATCGCCTTCCATGCCAGTGATTTCCGTGATGTTGGTGACTCGGCGAGAGCCGTCGCGCAATCGGGATTGCTGGACAATGACATCGACCGCCGAGGCGATCTGGGACCGGATCGCCAGCAAAGGCAGCTCCATACCAGCCATCATGACCATGGTTTCGACACGGGCGATGGTGTCGCGAGGCGTGTTCGCATGGGTGGTCGTCAATGAGCCATCATGTCCCGTATTCATGGCCTGCAGCATGTCGAGGGCTTCGGCTGAACGGACCTCACCAACGATGATCCGGTCCGGCCGCATGCGCAAGGCATTGCGGACCAGGTCACGAATCGAGACTTGACCGCGTCCTTCGGTATTGGCCGGCCGGCTTTCGAGCGATATAACATGCTCCTGGTTGAGCTGGATCTCGGCGGCATCCTCGATCGTGATGATGCGTTCGTCTTCCGGGATGAAGCTGGACAGGACATTGAGCAAAGTAGTCTTGCCACTGCCGGTGCCGCCTGAGACGATGATGTTGAGTCGACCCCGGACACAGGCTTCGAGGAATGCGACCATTTTGGGTGAAATCGATCCGAACTCCACCAATTTGCCGGCGGTGAAAGGGATCTTGGAGAATTTCCGGATGGTCAGGACAGGTCCGACCAGTGACAGGGGTGGCAGAATGACATTGACGCGCGAACCGTCGCGCAGGCGGGCATCAACCATCGGGCTTGCTTCATCGACATGGCGGCCAACCGAGGAAACGATCCGGTCGATGATGGTCATCAGGTGTTCCTGGTTGCGAAAGACAAAATCTGCCGGACGAAGCCTACCGTTGGCTTCGAGGAAAATATTCTGCGGACCGTTGACCATGACCTCTGTGATGGCAGGATCTGCCAGGACGGATTCGAGAGGACCATAACCTGTGATGTCATTGAGGATTTCATCGACTATGCGGCCCCTTTCCCCACGGGGAATTTCGGAACCTTCTGTCTGGATCAGCTCTTCCAGCTTTTCCCGGATCAGCTGGTCAGTTGGATCTTTGACATCATTGAGCGATGCAATGGTCAGATTGCGGATCCGTTCTTTGGCCTTACTCAGGGCATCCGTGACTACAGGTTTGGCTGAGGTTTCAGCGGCAGCTGGTTGAGGCTGTCCCTGGGCTGCTGGCAAGGCAAAGTCACCTTTCTTCTCTTCCAGTCTGCGCAAAAGACTCATGATTTCTCTCCAGTCTTCTTCCTGGCAAATAGTCCTGGTTTGGCGGATGTTTTGGCTTTTTTGTCAGCTTTTGAAGCCCTTACAGGCTTGTCCTTCTGCGACTTTCCAGCTGTATTTTTGCTTCCAGCCACAGGCTTGCTCCCAGCGGGCATCATATCTGGCTGGATCAGTTCCTTTCTGGCAGAACGGTCGACCAAGAACTGGGCCATCTGGTTGATTTCATGGGCCAGGCTGGACCGTGGGAATCCAATGACCAGTGGGATGCCCCGCTCCTGGCTGAGCTGAGAACTGCGATTGTCCTCTGGCAGGATGTAGTCAATTGGCAGATTGAGAATGCGGTCAAAGTCTTTGGTATTGACAATGCCCGGCCGGTCCGAGTTGATAACCAGATGAAGCTTGTCTTGCTGCTGCAGCGTTGTCATGACTGTGATCAGAACCTTGGTCGCCCGCAGGCTGGAAATATCCTTTTTAGCCACAATGTAAATATCGTCGGAGTTTTCGAGTGCTGTCAGAGTCGTGTCGGCGATGTCGTTGGGCAAATCGAGGACAATGAAGTCGTAATAGGGCCGCATGGTTGTCAAGAGCATTTCCACATGCCGGGCTGTGATGTATTCGGCAAATTCAGGGCTGGCCGGAGCACAGAGAAGACTCAGGCCGCTGGAATGCTGCATGGAAAACCCTTTGATGTCCTCAATTGTGAAGGAAGTTTTTTCCTGGGCCAATTCTGCCAGCGTGTCTTTGGCATTGATGTTCAACAGCAATGGAGCATCCCCGAGGTTGAGATTGAGATCGACCAGTGCGGTGCGACGCCCGGCCATGGCTAAAGCTGTGGCCAGGTTCACAGCCAAGGTCGTTCGGCCGACGCCACCTTTGCCACTATAGATGGCAATGATTCTGGGCTCTCCACCTGCCTCGATGGCACGGCCTTGTTCAAACAAGGCCGCCTGGACCAGCTGGTCGTTGATGGTGAAAAGGCTGTCCTCGCTGATGACCTGGCGCACGCCAGAATGCATGGCACTTCTGACCAGTTCCATGTCCAGCTCCGGCACTAGCACGGCAATGGCGCAGCCTGGGAAGCCCTGGTAAATCCGCTGGGCCAGTTCCATGATCCCGGCATCACCCTGCTCCTGGACCAGAAGAACTACGTGCGGAGCATAGCCTTTGATCTTGGACATGATGTCGGCGTCGACCGCAGCAAAACCAACCAGCGCCAAATCATCGGCAATGGCCAGGCGCTGGCGGATCATCAGGCGCTTTTCTTCACTATTGGCAACAGCCAGAACTTTAAATTTTGCCATACTGGTTCAACCTGCCTTTCCCCGGTCTCGTTATTCAGCGGCCGGAGCAGTCGTTGATTCTGGGAAAACCGTGGGGTACCAGGTTTCACCTGTGATGGTTTCATCCAGAACAGGGCGCAGGATGAGGCGAATGCCCGAACGGCTCGCGTAATTGATCTTGATCGCATCTTCCGGACTGGCAGACAGCGTCACAGAGAAATAATCCTGGGGCGTGGTCGATTCTGTGCTGGATATAGTCTTTTTCCCGGTTGCCAGGACAAGCAGGTTCTCGACGATCAGAAAGGAGACATCATTGTCTTCTTCCAACTCTGCGTTGCGCATGGTGACCACCAGATCGACATAATCGCCCTTGGTGATGTTGCCAGCGACGCCAGATATTTCATCGACCGCAACCGTTATGGCTCTGTAGCCTGGTTCAAGCACATAGGACAGGCGTCCTTCTGCTGCTTCACCCCGTTTCTGGACTCGGGTTATAAAAACCTGTTCATTGGCTTCGATTGGCAGCTGGGTGATGGCACCGACTGCTTCATCGAGTTTGCGGGCCGCCAGCTGGTTAATCGCCTCGACCGGCCAGTCAGCCAGATAGAGCATATCCGGTGTGATTTCCGTATTTGCCGGGATGAAACGGGTAGCCAAGACCACATTGCCTTTGACAACCTGGTTTTGCTCCAGCGCCTGCCGCTGCAAAGAATCCGCAAAAAAGTAGACAGACAAGCCAACGACCAGTGCCATGAGCAAGGATAGCAGGTATATCTTTTTCAAAATCCATCCTCCTGATTCATTCGACCAGCCGGGTCCGGAACAAGCCGAAGTCGTAGGTCATGTCGGTGAGCTGCTGGGTTTTGCCAACATTGACACGCATGTTGACTGGGTAGACATACAGGGATTTATTCTCAAATTTTTGCAGGATATAGGGGGCATACCCCAATGGCAGATACCGGTGGGGTGGTTTGTCTGTCACTCGCTGATGGATGATGATGATGATGATCCGGGGACATCCCTCGACGTAATGGTCCACGGTACAGCCACCCTGGGCAGGGAAATGGGTGCAGGCACCGTAGCGAGTTTCAAAAGCATCCAATGCTTTGCCGAATAAAACACCCGTCTGGCCCTCGATCAAATGGGCGGGATCGTTGAAAATGATCTCACCATCATAGCCATTGACATAATCATCATAGAACTCTGTTGCACCGCCACCCCCGCCATCGAGGTCAAGGGAACCAAAATTGCCATTGATGACTTCTTCGTCACGCGTATCAAATGTAATGGCTACGTTCTCACCCTCCAGGGTAGCTTCTCGTCTATCCAGCGAGATGCCAAGCGGAGCGATTTTCATATCCCCGATGACAGCTT
>DIGA01000021.1 GCA_002419365.1 Mageeibacillus sp. UBA5734
CTTGGCCGTAAGTCTGGCGCCAAATCGTGAACATTCCGCACAAAGGGCCACCCCTCGCGTTTATTTCTAAATAATGGCCGTTCTTTCACCATCGGGCTCTTACATATTTTGGGAAAAGCGCTAAACTATTAACATCATTTCAGTTTCTTCATTTCATTTGCACAGTTCTGCCAGGGGTCGACGGATCGCCTGGCCCAAAAGCAAATCCAGTGAAAAGGAGAAACTCAAAGCATGTCCAGAAAGCCGAGAAATTTCCATTCAGGCGGCATTTATCACATCACCCATCGAGGACACAACCGGTTGTACATTTTTGAAAACGACCTTGACAAGGCAATTTTTCTTGACAGTCTCAGGAAAATCTTGCGGGAGGCAAATGCTCATCTGCTCTATTATGTCCTGATGGACAACCACTATCACCTGCTGCTGGAAATGAATGCGACACCCATCCATGTGATCATGCAGCGACTCAAAACCAGTTATGGCCGTCACTTTGCCCATGCCTACCACACCTCCGGGGCTGTTTTCGGCAACCGGTATGCGGTCGAGGAAATCAGTGAAGCCGATTATTTTGGCAACGTGATCAAATACATGGCTTTGAATCCGGTCCGGGCAGGCATCGTCCAGAACATCGGCGAATACCGGTGGAGCGCTCATCTGGATCTGATCCAGAAAAAGGACCGTTTGGTCAACAGTCAGCGATTGTTCGAGATCCTGGGCCGGACGCCCGAAAGAGGGCGCACCTTTTATCTCGAGATGATTCAGCACGCACAATCACAACCTGGTCCATTGCTCCGGCAGAAGGACTTCCAAGCCAAAAGGAAACAGCAACGGCTGGAGTCCCAGTTAGTGACTTATCTTGCCAGTCAGGGAGGCACGGTCAGTCCTGAACAAGTCCAGTCGGAGCAAAAAACAGCGGCGATCGTCCAACTGCGACGTGATTTCGCCCGACAAGCTTATAACCAGGGATATACGGTGAACGAGATTGCTGTCGCTTTGAAAGTAAGTTCCCGCAGTGTTCGCAAATGGTGCCAGTCAGATCCGAGGCACGCCGGAGATGACCCAATTATCCCAATGGAGGTGTGATCAATCACAGGGCAGGGCCAAGCTGTCAGCTTCTTATCGCCGGATTAGATTCCGTTCGATCGAAATGTTCAGCATCACACCGAGGCCGATGAAATTGACGACCATCGATGTGCCTCCGAGGCTGACAAAGGGCAGCGGAATGCCGGTGATGGGCAAAAGGCCTACGCACATGCCAAGGTTCTCAATGTAGTGGAAGGCAAGAGAAGCAGTCAGTCCAACGACCATGTATGCGGCAGCTGGTCGATGGGGATTGATCTGGGCGGCGATGTAGAGGCTGCGGGTGAGGAAGTAGAAAATCAGGATCAGGAGGGCTGTTGTACCGATGAAACCCATATGCTCAGATACAGCGGTGTAGATGAAGTCGGACCATTTGATCGGCACATGGACGGGATCGTCGCCCATATTGCCGGCCAAGCCACCGGAAGCAATCGCGGCCTTGGCTTGGAGCAGGTTGTAGGAAGCATCCGGATCATGGCCCGGATAGAGAAAGGTCAGGATGCGGTTTTTCTGGTAATCACCAAAATAGAAGATCCAGGCCAGCGGGATCGCAATGACAGCAGAGGAGACGCCTAGCAAGACGACACGCCAGGAGATGCCAAAGACAAACAGCATGCAGACGAACATGAAGACGATGACCATGGTCGTACCAAAGTCGGGCTGCATCATGATCAGTCCAACCGGGATCAGATAAAGGGTACCCATGAGCGCGGCACCGGTCCAGCGGCCAATACGTTTCTGGCCGATCGCCTCAAAGAGATTGGCCGAGACCATGGCCAGACCGATCTTGGTCAGTTCCGAAGGCTGGAAAGTCCCGAGCATCGGAAGCTTGAGCCAGCTGTCCGCGCCCCAGGTGCTTTCCATGGAGAACCCATCGACCAGGACCAGGGCCAGCAGCAGCACACTGCTTCCATAAATGATATAACCAACCAGGCGCAAGGATGGCAGTTCGATCCGGCCCAGAACCAGGGCCAGGACAATACCGATCAGAACAGCCCCGATCTGTTTGTACAGATTCTGCGGGTAGTCTTCGAATCCAGTGCTGAGAACCTGGTTGAGTACATACAGGCCAATCAGGGTGATGGCAAGAACCGGGACCAGCAGCCAATAATCGATCGCGCTGAGGTAACCATCTCGTTTAAGTTGGGTGACGCCTGTATCAGCCATTTGGGGTGTCCTGGGGCGGGATCTCTACGAAATCCTCCAGAGCGGCTGCATCAGCCGATTGGGTCCGGGCCGACTTCTGGCCCAGAATGACGATCAGGATCGCGGAAACAACGACCATGACGGCGGATAGAACCTGGGAAACGCGCCAGCTGGTGTCACCGATGAACAGGGCGTCGGTGCGGATGCCTTCGACAAAAAAGCGGACGATGCCATAGCCAAGCAGATAGGTCAGGAGCACTTGGAAAGAAAAGCGCCGGTTGCTGCGGATCTTCAGCAATATGAAAAACAGCACCAGGTTGCCAAGGAATTCGTACAGGAAGGTCGGGTGAACCGGCGCAAACGCATCGGTGCCAGGGACATTGGCCAGATAGGCAGAGGTCTGGCTGGAGATCATGCCCCAGGGCAAGGTCGTATTGGTGCCAAAGGCTTCCTGGTTGAAAAAATTGCCCCAGCGGCCGATCGCCTGCGCCAGCGGCACATAGACGATGATGAAATCGAGAATGTCAGCGATTTTGATCTTTTTGAACGTGGCGACCAGGATGATGGCCAGTGCGCCGCCGATGACGCCGCCATAGAAAGCCAGACCCCCTTCACGTGTATTTAAAACGCGCCGCCAGTCCGCACTGTAGTAATCCCATTCAAAGACGACATAGTAGATCCGGGCAAAGACAATCATGGCTGGAATCAGGAAGATGAAGATGTCCAGGATGTCATCTGACTTGAGGCCGAATTTGTCTGCCTGGCGTGAAGCCAGGAACAAGCTCAGGATAATCGCGATTGCGATCAGGAGGCCATACCAGTAGACTGGGACGCCGAACAGGGAGAATGCGACCCGGCTGACCGGGAGATTTTCGATGCCGAGTCCGGGGAAACTGACTTCAACCGGAGCACTGGTGAGGGCTTGTGCGATAGACATGTTATTCCTCCGTTTGACGATTGATGATCGACAAGGTGTAACTGCTGGGGTCGGACAGGAAGGCAAGCTGCTGGGCAGCCATTTTTGCATCCATCTTATCATAGAGGGCCGGGTAGTCAAAAAGGTCTAGTCCATGCTGGTTGCACTGGGCCTGGACAAGGCCACTGTGGTCGATCGAATCAAGCGAACGGACAAAATCGCCCGCAGCAGCCCGTTTCTGGATTTCGAACAAATCCGGGTCCAGGCCGGCTGCAAAAGCTTTTTGCAGACCTTCGACCAGGGCTTTTCCGGCAGCCAGGGGATCCTTGGATTCACCACCGGCAGCCAGGAAGGCAAAACTGGGTTCGCAGGCATAATGGTAGCCGAAGGAGTCATTGATCAGGCCCCGGGCAAAAAGATCCTCGAATAGCGGCGAGGCAGGCGACAGCAAGGTGTCGAAGGCCAGGCGGGCCATGCGCTGGCGCATGACAAGTTCACGGCCATAAAGAGGGGTCTGGGGCAGGATTGTCGGATCTTTGATGCCAACCAGAAAGGAAGGGGCTGAGACGTCCATCGATTTTTCGACCCGCGCTTCGACTGGATGGGTCGGTTCATCTGGGAGGATCGCCTGGCCATGGATTTCCCGGCTATTTTCCAGCCGGTCCGCCAATCGATGCAGAATCTGCTTTTCATCCATGTCGCCGACCAGCGTCAGGGACAGCTTGCCGGGTTGATAGAAGGTCGACCAGACCTTCTGGAGATGCTCGCTGGTGATCGACCGGACAGATGCGGCGGTACCGCCGATGTCCTGGCGCACGGGGTGGTTTTCATACAGTCGATCCAGCAACTGGACATAGCAGACTGTGTCTGGATCATCCAGATACTGGTCCAGCTCTGCCAGGATGACCGGACGTTCTGCCTCGACCCGGTCAGGACCCAGGTAGGGTGCCAGGACGGCATCCAGATAGAGGTCCAGGGCGGTCTCGAAATGGAACACACTTGAAAAATAGTACATGGTATGGGTGTGGCTGGTATAGGCATTGGCCGAAGCACCCAGGGCCGACAATCGCCCGAGCAGTCCGCCCTCTTCATCCCGGCTGAAAACGCAGTGTTCGAGGAAATGGGCCGTGCCATCTGGAACGAGATTTTGCTGGCCTGCTGTTTCAAATCGGGTGTGGATCGAACCATACGGGACGGTCAGGGCAGCGAAGCGGCGGGAGAATCCGGGACGTGGCAAGACCTTGACCACGAAACCACACGAGTGGTGCCAGGTTTTCAAAGCATGGCCGGTCAAAGGATCGAAGGATTCAATCAAAGCAAATGCAGACAATCGGTCATTCATTGGGGGACTCCTTGGCTGTCAGGGTGAAGCTGGCAGAGAGTTTCAGCTGGCTGGCCCGCTCGATCACAGCCTGGCGGTCAACACGATCCAGCAGACTCAGGGAATCCTGGACCGAAATGGTCCGGCCGAGATTCACCCCGTTCATCAGGTGTGATAACAAGTTGTCCAGATCATCCGGGATGGACCGGATATGGCTCTCAACCAGAGTCTTGGAACGTTCCAGCAACTGGTCGCTGAATTGGCCAGAGGCCAGATGATCTATCTGGGCGAACATCGCCTGGCGGGCTTCGTTGACACGGTCTGGTGCAACCCCGGCTATGACCAGCAAGGTGGACAGATAACGGCTGTTGACCGAATAGACACTGTAGGCAAGGCCCAATTGCTCACGGACGACCTCGAATAAGAGGGAATGGACATCCCCACCCAGCATGGAGTTCATCAGAGTGTCGACAATCGAATGATGGCTGAAATAAGGTTGCAGGCCGGAGAAAGCCAGGCAAATCCGAGCCTGTTCTACTTTCTTGCTTTCCACTTTTTCTACTGGCGGCATGGGACGGAAGGCGGCCGGAAGCAGGGGCTGTGTGGGGTTGTAAAACGATGCTGCCTGATTGGACTCAGTCATGGCTGGCTGGCTGTTTGCAACAGGTCCGTCAGGGGATGCCGGCCGCAGCTGGGCGACATGCTCCAGCAGCGATTCCAGCAGCGGATCCGGCAAATCACCGGCAATGGCCACCTGGCAGTCGAGCTGCTTCAACTGGTGGAAGGCCTCTGTCAGGTCTTCCCGGGTCAGTCCCTGCAGGGTTTCCAGATCGCCAGCAGCCAGCAGCCCGAACGGTTGATCACCACAGAGCAGTTTCATGCACTGGTCATGGGCATACTTGGCTTTGTCATTTTCCCGCGCCAGAAGTTCCATCACAAGTCCGGAACGCTCCGCTTCGAATGGGACTGCCTGGAAAAGGCCATCCGCGTCCAGGTCTGGCCTGGTCAGCAAGCTGAAAAAGACACCCAAGGCCGCCGCAAAAGGAGATGAATGGTCGGTCCAGTTCATCAGGCCGTTGACGGCCATATGGAGACTGAACAAATCGCCATCCTTGCTGACCTCAGTTTCGATGCTGGCACCATACAGGCTATCGAGGGCGGCAGACAGACTGGAACGGCTGGGATAGTCCTGGCAGCTGGCCGACAGGACCCGCGACAGCAATGACAGGAGGCTGGCGGTCCTGCGATCGATCCTGGTCCGGTAAGTGACGATGGCAGTGGCCTGGGCAAACCGGGTCGTCCGGATGATCCGGACTGGTATGCCACGGACGTTGGCAAACTCATAGCCCTGTTCACAGCTGCGATGATAGGCTCTGGCCTGGGCCAGGTCCTCCTTGACTTGGGCCACCAGGTCCAGCAGGGATTCAAAAACGGCTTCCGGCCGCAGGCGGTACAGGAATTCAACTGTGATGGCCTGGCCATACAGGTCCAGGCTGGTATCGAACAGAAAGGATTCGATGTTGGGCTTTGGACTTTCGTCCTGGATCGTCGGCCGGATACCGATATTGGTGATCGACTCGTAGGTGCGGTTACCAACCCGGGTCCTGGTCGCATAGACTCCATAGGCCGGAATGGCCAGGTCGGCGTCAATGGCGATATTGGCGGTCGGAAAGCCCAGTTTCCGGCCCAATTTCTTGCCCTCGATCACGGTTCCGGTCATGGCAAACGGAAAACCGAGACAGCTTTCAGCCAGGCGGGTGTCGCCTTCGGCAATCAGGCGACGGATCCGCGAACTGGAGACTTTGTCCCCATACAGGCGGACTTCCGGCACCACAATGATTTCACACTGGTGTTTCTCGCCCCAGCTGCGCAGGAGATGAATATCCCCTTCCCCGCCCTGGCCAAACCGGTAGTCCTTGCCCACCACAACCAGATGGGCATTCAATCGTACGCCCAGGATTTCGTCCAGGAATTCAACCGCCGGCAAGGCTGCAAACTCAGGTGAAAAAGGCTGCAGGCAGACTTCTTCAACGCCTGTGTCGGCGATTCGCTGCAGGCGCTGGTCCAGTGTGGACAGGTAGCCGGCAAACTGGCCTTCCGGAGACAACGTCACGAGAGGATGTTCAGGAAAGGTATAGACAGTCGGGCGCAAGTCCTTGATCTGGCACTGGTAGACCATGGTCCGGATCAGGTCCTGATGGCCGCGGTGCACCCCGTCGAAAAAGCCGAGGGCTACGCCTCGCGCAAGGGATGAATCCAGGGTGTCATTCGGATAGAAGATGTTCATGATGGATGAAAATCCTTTCCGTTACAATTCGAAATGTCTCGATGATCCTGCCGGTTTCCTGTTCGAGATGGCCCATGCCGGCCAGGCCAGCAGGTCCATGGATCGCCAGGCGAAGGCCATCGTATGGTTGGACTTCAGGTACAGTTTGAGTCCGGACCTGGCCTTTTTCCAGGAACAGTTTCTGACCTTGGACCAGCTTCTTGACCTGGTCACCTGGCAACCGCAGGATGGGAAATCCAGACAAGGCTTCGGTCAAGTCATGGATCTGGCCCGATGCAGAAAGCTCCTGCCAGAGCTGGTCTTGAATCAGGCGCCGGACCGAACGTTCTGCCGGATCGTGTCCGTGTTTCTGGTGCTGGTCCAGCGCCAACGTTTCAAAACGCGATTCCAGCTCATCCAGTGTCATCGCCTGTTCCAACGAAAAAGGTCCGACCTTGGTGCGCACCAGACGTTCAGCGTGCGCAAACCAGCCCAGCTGTTGACCGAGTTCATCTGCGATCACCCGGATGTAAGTCCCTTTCGAGACCTCCAAGGTCAGGTCACACGATAGTCTGGGACCACCAGGTTCTGTTTCGTCGAGGCAATCGATCGCATCCAGGATCGCCTGGCGGATGACGATCGGCCGGCTCTGGCGTTCGACTGTCTGGCCAGCCCGGGCCAGGGCATACAAGGGCTGACCATCGATCTTGACCGCAGAATACATCGGTGGGATTTGCTGTTTTTCTCCTGGCAAACCGCGAACCGCCTGTCGGACAGGCTTGAAATCCTCTGCCTCGAGGCGGGACAACTCCCCGGGTACAAAGGCATGCGAGCCGGTCACCGTTCCGGTCAGGTCCATTGTATCGGTCGCGGTGCCAAAAAGAACGCGCACTTGATACGTTTTATCGTAAGTATCCATGAATTGGACGGCAGCCGTCGCTTTGCCGACACAGATGGCCAGCAAACCTTCGGCAAAAGGATCGAGGGTGCCAGTATGACCGATTTTCTTTTCCCCGATCAAGCGTCGCAGACGGGAGACGACGCCAAAAGAAGTCAGTCCGCGCGGTTTATTGACCAGGAGAATGCCATGCTTGTTTGATTCAGCCATTGAGCCACTGGCCGGCCTTCGCGACAACCAAGTCCACCACTTCATCGAGGGTCGTATGCCGGATGGTCATGCCTGCAGCCTTGGCATGTCCGCCACCGCCAAAGGGACGGGCAAAGTCAGACGCATGGAAATGGTCATTGCTGCGGATGTTGATCCTGATGGCGCCATCGGCCAGTTCCCGGAACAAGAAGGCGACTTCCACCCCTGAGATGCTGCGCAGCTCGGATACAATCCCGTCGAGATCGGTGTCGGTCGCCACCAGCCGCTGCATCAATGCCTGGTCGACGCGGGCATAAGCCAGCCTGTCACCATACAGGAACTGGGCCTGGGAGAAAAGCTCGCCCTGGAGGCGCAGCTGGGTTTTGGTCGCCTCATGGAACAGACGATACGTAATCTGGCGTAAATCAGGATCGTAAGCCATCAAATGGGCGGCGATGGCAAAAGTTCGCGCCGTCGTATTGGAATAGACAAAGCCACCCGTATCCGAGACAATCGCTGTCATCAACGCCATGGCGGCATCCTGGATCAACAGGGACTGGCCGAGCTGGCTTTCCAGCTCAGTGACGAGGTCGAAAATGATCTCGCCAGTCGCTGAAGCCTGAGGATCGATCAAGCGCAGACCACCGGATTCGCCGCTAGAGACATGATGGTCCAGGGCCGCCTGGATCGGCGCATCACGATAGAGTTCCTGGCGGCAACCCAGACGTTCCGGTTCCGTGCAATCCACCGCGATGGCCAGTGCCTGGTCCTGCGGCCAATTCTGTGTGTCCAGGTCGGCATAGACCGAAACAAGGTCCAGGGCAGGCAGGAATAACAGACGGGGATTGACCTTTTCATCGACAAAAATCCGGGCCGAAGCTCCAGCCTGGTTTAAAGCCAGCGCCAGGCCGATGGCACTGCCGAGTGCATCCCCATCGGCTCCGACATGCGGATAAATCCCGATGTTTCCTTTTTTGCGGATGACCGCCAGGATAACTTCAGCGATGCGGTCACGAGTCGGAATCATCCGGTGAAATTCCCTCCATGGCTTCATCAATCAGGCGGCTCATGCGGATGCCGCGCTCGATCGATTCGTCAAAGACAAAATGCAATTCCGGGGAAATGCGCAGGCGCACCCGGCGGGCCACTTCGCGGCGCATGAAACCTGCCGCGCTTTTCAAAGCAGCGGCGCAGTCTTTTTTCTGTTGCTCGGTGCCCAGGACACTGATGTAGATATGGGCATGGGACAAGTCGCGGGAAGCCCGCACCTCGACCACCGATACCATCGGCGGGAGGCGCGGGTCCTTGATTTCATTCTGGATCAGGTCAGCCACGACTTTCTGGATTTCGTCCCCGACTCGGTCGGATCGTTGCATGGCTGATCAGCTCCTTTCGATTTCCTGCATTTCGAAGGCTTCGAAGACGTCGCCTTCCTTGAGGTCATTGAAGCGTTCAATGCCGATACCACATTCGTAGCCGGTGGCCACTTCACGGACATCATCTTTGAAGCGCTTGAGCGAAGCCAGTTTGCCTTCGTGGACGACGATGCCATCCCGGACGACGCGGACTTCGGCCGCACGCAGGAACTTGCCATCGGTGACATAGCAGCCGGCAATCGTGCCGACGCCACTGACTTTGAAGACCTGGCGGACTTCGGCGTGGCCGAGGACATTTTCCTTGAACTTGGGTGCGAGCATGCCCTTCATGGCGGCTTCGACATCCTCGATGGCGTTGTAGATGACGCGGTAGAGGCGGACATCGACGCTCGTTTCCTTGGCCAGGTCTGCTACATTGGCAGCTGGCCGGACATTGAAGCCGATGACGATGGCGTTGGAAACCTCAGCCAGCCGGATGTCGGATTCGGTGACAGCGCCGACCGCACCATGGATGACATTGACGCGGACTTCTTCATTGGTCAGCTTCTCGAGCGACTGGCGCACGGCTTCGACTGAACCTTGGACATCGGCTTTGACAATGATATTGAGATCCTTGACTTCACCGGCGGCCATTTTAGTGAACAGCGACTCAAGTGAGACATGGGAGCTGGCCTTCAGTTGTTTTTCACGCTGCAGGATGCGGCGCTTTTCAACCAGGGCACGGCCGACCTTGTCGTCCTTGACGGCATAGAAGATTTCGCCGGCTTCCGGAACTTCCGGCAAACCGAGGATTTCGACCGGGATCGAGGGACCGGCTTTCTTGACCAGGCTGCCTTTGTCGTCAGACATGGCACGGACATTGCCGATGATCGATCCAGTCACCACAGTGTCGCCCGTGCGCAGCGTGCCACGCTGGACGAGGACGGTCGCAACAGGGCCGCGGTTTTTGTCGAGCTTGGCTTCGATGACGGTACCCTTGGCCTGCTTGTCCGGGTTGGCCTTGAGGTCGAGGATATCGGCAGTCAAAAGGACCATTTCCAGCAGTTCATCCATGCCGGTGCCAACTTTGGCTGACACAGGTACCATGACGGTGTTGCCGCCCCATTCTTCGGGAATCAGCTCATACTTGGACAGTTCCTGCTTGACACGGTCAATGTTGGCGCCTTCTTTGTCGATCTTGTTGATCGCGACCACGATCTGGGTGTTGGCAGCCTTGGCGTGGTTGATCGCCTCGATTGTCTGGGGCATGACACCATCGTCGGCTGCGACAACCAGGATGGCGATGTCCGTGACCTGGGCACCACGGGCACGCATGGTGGTGAAGGCTTCGTGGCCAGGTGTATCCAGGAAGGTAATCTGGCGGCCTTTGGCCCGCACCGTGTAGGCGCCGATGTGCTGGGTGATACCGCCAGCTTCGCCGGAAACCACATTGGCCGAGCGGATGCGGTCGAGGATCGAGGTCTTGCCATGGTCGACATGACCCATGACAACAACGACCGGCGGACGCGGTTTGAGATCCTGGTCCTGGTCCTCGGTATCGTCGAAGAGGATGTCTTCTTCGGTCACTTCCACCAGCAGTTCGCACTTGATGCCGAATTCATCGGCAATCAGGGAAGCGGTGTCAAAGTCGATGGCCTGGTTCATGGTGGCCATGACGCCGTACTTCATCAGCTTCTTGATGATTTCTGCAGTTGTCTTTTTGATCGCCTCGGCAAATTCCTTGACGGTCAGGGTCGCCGGCAGGGACACCTGTGTCAAGACAGCACGGACCGGGGCTTCAGCAACACGACGGCCCCCCTTGCTGCGTTTGCCCTTGATGTTGTCCGTGTACAGTGTATCCAGCACCGTCTCATCGCTGAGTGCTTCGTTGATACCTTTGCCGGAAACCACAGCGGCTTGCTGGCGCAGGACATTGTGCTTGTCACGCACGTCACCGCCGCCCTTGAAAGCTTCTTTCTTCGGCTCACGGCGATCATCGCGCTTCGGCTCGGTCGGACGGGGCCGGACGGTGCTTTCCTTGCCCTGCAGTTCAACTGGAACGACCGGTTTTGGTTTGGGGGCGCTGGGACGGCTGCCATAGGGGGTCTGCGGACGGTCCTTGTCCTTGTCAAAACCACCGCCACCAAATCCGCCACCTTGTGGACGGCTGCCGTAGCCACCCTGACCGGGTCCACGATTGTATCCGCCTGGACCTCCAGGACCGCCAGGGCCACGGTTGTAGCCTCCGGGACCGCCCTGGCCAGGGCCACGGTTGTAGCCACCAGGGCCACCTTGCCCAGGGGCGCGGTCACGATTGTAGCCGCCGCTTTGCGGGCGGTTCGGAGTACCGTAAGGAGACTGAGACTGGCTGGGTCCGCCCTGTCCCGGTGCACGATCGCGGTTGTAGTTGCCACTTTGCGGGCGGTTCGGGGTACCGTAAGGAGACTGGCTGGGTCCACCCTGTCCCGGTGCGCGGTCGCGGTTGTAATTGCCGCTCTGCGGGCGGTTCGGGGTGCCATAAGGAGACTGGCTGGGTCCACCCTGTCCTGGTGCGCGGTCGCGGTTGTAATTGCCGCTCTGAGGACGGTTCGGGGTGCCATACGGGGACGAGCCCGAACCGGTGCCGCGCTGTACAGGACCCGTTGCCTGGGGACCAGCTTGACCGGCAGATGCAGCCGGCGTCCTGGTCTGGGGAGCCCTTTCACCGGAAAGTGCAGCGCCAGGAGGGGTTGCCTGGGCTGGTTTTGCAGCGGTTGCCGGAGCTGCTTTTTCTGCCGGAGCTGCAGCGCCCGTTGGAGCCGGCGCAGGCGCAGATTCGACAGGTTTCACAGTTTCGGCAGCAGGCCTGCTCTCAACAGCAGCCTCCGGCACAGACTGGGCAGGTCTGGGTTCTTCGGCACCGGTCTGATCAGCAGCTGTCTCATGCTTGGTTGCTTTGACCACTTTGACGACGCCTGTGATCTTTTTACCGGACACACCCTGCATGGTGATGGTCGGGCCAGAAGTCTGATCCTGGGCATGGGCAGCCGTCATTTCGCCCGGATGAACGGGGGCGTGCTGCTCTACGGACGCATCCACATGAGGCTTATGGCCCTTCTTGTGCTCAGCGTTCTTTACATCTTGCTCGGACCCAACTTGCTTATCAGATCCAGTTCCGTCTTTTTTTACCATAATCGTTTCAGTATCCTCCAACGTCATTTATCGCTCTCTTGTTTGGTCGTTGCCGCTGCCAGGGACAGGATCTTGTCAGCAAATCCCCGGTCGGACAATCCGGCAACCACTCGTTCTTTCTGGCCAGTCCAATGGCCCAGTGCCTGGCGGTCACCGACTACCAGCAAAGGGACCCGGGTGACTCGGCTCACCTGCTCCATCCGGCCGGTTGTGTTTGGGCCGGCATCATCAGCCAGGATCATCAGGCTGAGTTGGCCAGCACGAGCGGCCTTTTCGACACCTTCACTGCCCAGCACCACACGTCCAGCGCGCCGCGCCAGGCCAATCAGGCGGTAGATCGCTTCAGGGGTCTGGTCAGGCTGGGTCATCGGCTCCCTCGTCCGGAGGCAAAGCCTCCATTTGTGCCACCAGGGCAGCGATTGTCACCTCATCCACCCGGTTTTTCAGGCTGCGGTCGAGTTTGTGGCCACGGATGGCCTGCTCCAGGCACTGGCGGCTGCGGCAGACATAAGCTCCCCGGCCAGCCTTCTTGCCCGTGGGATCCAGGCTGATCGCACCATTGGCATCGATCACAACCCGCAGCAGTTCCCGCTTGGGACGGGCGGTTCGGCAGGCTACACACTGGCGGATGGGAATATGCTTGGCCATCTTGCTGCTCGCTGCCTCAGGTCAATTGTTTTCGTCCTGGGCCATCGATTCTTCTACGGCCTGGGTGAAACGGCTCATGAATTCTTTCTCAACAGCTTCACGGTACTGTGATTCGCTCTTGATGTCAATTTTCCAGCCAGTCAGGCGGGCTGCCAAACGGGCATTCTGGCCTTCACGGCCGATCGCCAGCGATAGCTGGTGATCCGGTACGACCACGCGGGCAACCTTTTCTTCCGGCAGGATGTCGACCTTGACGACCTTGGCCGGGCTCAAGGCATTGCTGATGAAAACAGTCGCGTCCGGATCCCATTCGATGATGTCGATTTTCTCGCCCATCAATTCATCCATGATCGCCTGGACCCGCAGGCCGCGCTGGCCGACGCAAGCGCCGACGCTGTCAACATTGGCATCACGGGAAGCCACAGCGATCTTGGAGCGGGAGCCAGCTTCGCGCGCAACTGAAACGATCTCGACGATGCCGCTGGAGATTTCCGGAACTTCCTGCTCGAACAGCTTGCGGACCAGATTGGGATGGCTGCGCGAGATATAGACAATCGGGCGGCCCTTCTTCTCGTCCACCTTCAGGATATAGAAACGCATGCGCTGGTTGAAATTGTAGCCATCGAGGCGGACTTGTTCATTGTAAGGCAGGACAGCTTCGGCACGGCCAATGTCGACAATGACTTCGCGCCGGTCCTTGCGCTGGACGACACCTGCAGCCAGTTCGCCAACACGGCTCGAGAACTCATTCTGGATGCGCTCACGTTCTGCACTGGACAACTTCTGGTTGATGACATTTTTGGCGGTCTGGGCAGCCAGGCGACCAAAGTCCTGCGGGCTGAGCTGGTATTCCATCATGTCGCCGATATCGAAATCCTCAGACAAGGCCCGGGCCTCCTCAAGGGACATCTCTGCATTGGGATCATCGACGATTTCAACGACCGTTTTGGTCAGGAAAACGCGCATTTCACCGGTTTCACGATCGACTTCCGCACGGATGTTATCAGTCGTCTTAGCTTCAAATTCACGTTTGTAAGCCGAGACCAAGGCCTCTTCAATCGCCTCGAAGAGGATTTCCGCGTCAATGCCACGTTCCTTTTCCAGTAACCGGATGGCTTCGATGAGCTCTGCGTTCATGTCTTATGATTCTCCTTTTAATTCATTCAAATACGACGATGCGTTTGATTTTGGCGACTTTTTCCCGGGCAAACATCTGTTCGCTACCATCGGGCAGGATGACCGTCACGGTCTCAGCTGTGAAACCACCCAGTCTACCTGTGAATTTCTTTTTCCCATCCAGGGCCTGGTAAAGGGAAAATTCCACAGGAACTCCCTGGTAGCGGGCCAGTTCCCGGTCTGTTTTCAGAGGACGTTCCAATCCCGGCGAAGAAACCTCGAGGTAATCATGGCTCGAAAGTTTGAGCTCGTGATCGATGATCGGATCCACCAGATGGTTGACCTCCGTGCAGTCATCCAAAGTCACACCACCATCCTTGTCGATCAGGATGCGCAGGATCGTCGAAGGGCCTTCACGGACGAACGCCACATCGACCAGATCGACACCGAGTGCTTCCACCCGCTCGAGAAGTGCATCATAGACAGCCTGTGCATGACGGGATCTTTCTGCCATAAACCACCTTTTAACAAGAAAGAGCGGGGCGAGCCCCACTCTTTGCAAAGAAACTTCCGAACAAATGGAGTATATCACGCCTCCGGACCGTTGGCAAGCTTTGTCACCGGCCATTCAATCCGGGTCAGCAGCTCGCTCTCCGGCACTTCCTGTGGTGAATTATAATAATACTCATAATAGATGCCAGTCGGCACCAGATGCCGCTGCCCGACCCACTCGGTCATGGATTTGTAGAAAGATTCCATGCCGGCATAGGGGCCCTTGTACAGGCCGCTGACCACCAGGCCAGCAGGAAGGGTGACCGCCTGGATGGGATCATTGTCCGGCAGAAGACTGTCCACTGGAAACCCCATTTCGACGTTGAGACTGGCCATGTCCATGTTCAGATAGGCCGTGTATGGGACATCACTGAGCTGTGCTCCCAGCTGACCCAGGTAGTCAGCCAGCACGTGGTAACTCTCTCCGATGACTTGGGGCAATTGGGCCATCGTAACCGTCCGGTGGATCACTAAAGCATGGCGCTCGGGCATTTCCTTGAGTTCAAAGGGCTCATCCATGGGAATACCTCCTTCATCAAAGCTGACCTTGATTAACCAGGTTGTTTCAATTCCATGATACGCCTTTTACGCCAGAAGGATGTATCTATTCTTCACTCAAGAACAGGGAGGGAGAAAAGTGCGGAATCCTATTTCACTGAAACTGTCAAGGGCTTTCTTTTCCTCGATGCCTTGGGGTACAATGGCTGTAAGCCAGAACATCAATAGCATCTGGCGACAGAATAAACAGACAAGGGAGAGATGCTTATGGTCAAGGTAATAGTGGGTGGCAAGGGCAGCGGCAAGACCAGCCAGCTGGTCGACGAGCTGAATGCCCAGGCCTACAATGACGCCGCAGATGTCGTGTGCATCGAATACAGCGGCCGGCTCAACCGGATGGTCAAATACAAAATCCGCCTGATAGACATCCTGGAATACCCTGTCAAAGGCTATCGCGAACTGCTCGCCTTCATTGCTGGCATATATGCCGAAGATTACGACCTCACCCATTTGTATGTCGACACGATCACCAAGGTAGCCGGAGATTCCGACCTGGCCCACCTCGAACAGTTCCTGCGTGATCTCGACGAATTCTCGACCAAGAACAATCTGAACGCAACGATCATTCTCTCAGCGGATCCCGCTACCTTGCCGGAAGGCATCCGCCAGTACTGCTGATCGCTCGAGCTGTTCTCTTCATAAGCAGTAGCCAGATCCATATGATACCGTCCAGATGACTGGGGCACCTTGGCGGTGCTCCAGTTTTTTTTGGAACTATGCGCACAAGGAGTTTTACTATGGTAGGAGAATTCAAAAAATTCATGTTGCGTGGCAATGTGATCGACCTGGCCGTCGGCCTCGTCATGGGCTCGGCTTTTGGTGCCATCGTCACCAGTCTGGTCAACGACATCCTCATGCCGATCATCGGGTATGCAACAGCCGGGATCAGTTTCGTGGATCTCAAGATCATCCTGGCTGCAGCCGTCCTGGAAAATGGTGAAATCATCAAGCCAGAAGTCGCCATTGGCTATGGCAAGCTGATCCAGGTCATCATCAATTTCATCCTGATCGGTTTTTCCATTTTCTTCATTGTCAAAGGCATCAACAAGATGCGGGCCCGGATGGAAAAGCCACCAGAACCAGCTGCACCACCGGCCAAACCGGATGATGTGGTCTTGCTCGAGGAAATCCGGGATCTGCTGAAGAAATGACCACCTTGCCCGCCCGCTGCAAAGCCCCGGCGGGCATCACTTTTTCTGGTCGTTTTTCGACCACTTGGCCAAAGCAGTTGCCCGCCCGCTTAGAAACATGCTAATTTGTTGTGAAAGTATATTTGGAGGTCAGAAGATGCTGCAAAGTCTTTCCGTACTGGTAGAAAACCGCTCTGGTGTCCTGACCCGCGTGACGAATCTTTTTGCCCGCCGCGGATTCAATATCGAGAGCCTGGCAGTCGGAACCACTCAAAACCCTGCTATTTCCCGCATTTCCATCACGGTCGATGGCGACCAGCGCCTGGTCGACCAGATCACCAAACAACTCCACAAATTGCCTGATGTCCTGATTGTCAGGCATCTGACACCTGCCGACCATTTCTCCCGCGAACTGGTCTTTGTCAAAGTTCGCTGCAATGCCGAAAACCGTGGCGAGATCCTGCAAGTCGCAGACATTTTCCGTGGCCACATCATCGATGTATCGCCGAAAACGATTACCATCGAACTGACCGGACACGACAGCAAAATCAAGGCCCTGCAGGAACTGCTCGAGCCTTATGGCATCCTCGAACTCGTCCGTACCGGCACCATTGCCATCGAACGCGGCGAACTGTGCATGAATGTCGAGGTCCAGAACGGCTGATCTCCCCCGCAGATTCCATTTTGATAACCAATCATCGAATGATTCGCTAAACACCCAAGGAGGAAGACCATGAAAAAAATCTACAAAATTGACGAATGCCGCACCCACGCCCTCGATGGCAAGACTATCGCCATAATCGGCTATGGCAGCCAGGGCCACGCCCATGCCCTTAACTTGCATGAGAGCGGATTCAACGTGGTTGTCGGTCTCTATGAAGGCAGCAAGTCCTGGGCCAAGGCAGAAGCCGCCGGCCTGAAGGTCGCCACTGCCGCCGATGCTGCCGCCATGGCCGATCTGATCATGATCCTGATCAATGATGAAAAGCAGCCTGAGCTGTACGAAAAAAGCATCAAGCCGCACCTGACCGCTGGCAAGACCCTGGCTTTTGCCCATGGTTTCAACATCCACTTCAACCGCATTGTGCCGCCGGCAGACGTCGATGTCATCCTCGTCGCCCCCAAGGGTCCTGGTCACACCGTCCGCTTCCAGTACCAGCAGGGCCGCGGCGTACCAGGCTTGTTCGCAGTCTATCAGGATGCCACCGGCAAAGCCCAGGACAAAGCCTTTGACTATGGCTACGGCATTGGTTGCGCCCGTGGTGGCCTTCTGGGCACCACCTTCCGCGAAGAAACCGAAACCGATCTGTTTGGTGAACAGGCTGTCCTCTGTGGCGGCGTTGCCGAGCTGATGAAAGCAGGTTTCGAGGTTCTCGTCGAAGCAGGCTATGATCCGGAAAACGCCTATTATGAATGTGTCCATGAAGTCAAGCTGATCGTTGACATGATCGCCCAGGGTGGTCTGACCCTGATGCGCTACTCTGTCAGCGATACAGCCGAATACGGCGATTACATGGTCGGCCGCCGCATCATCACCGATGCCACCAAGAACGAAATGCGCCAGGTCCTCAAGGAAATCCAGGAAGGTGTTTTCGCCCGCAACTGGATCCTCGAAAACCAGGCTGGCCGGCCCAACTTCCTTTCCCGCCGCCGCCTCGAAACCGAGCACCAGGTCGAGCAGGTCGGTCGCGAACTGCGCGCCATGATGAGCTGGAACAACGAAATCGAAGTCTGAGGCGTTCCCAGTCAATCGTCAGCACATACAGAAAACCATCTCCGGTTCATACGAGCCGGGGATGGTTTTTTCATGGCATGGCGACGGCTGGCTCTTCAGCCAGGTCAGCAGGAAAAGCTTGCCCGACTGGCCTTCTAGCGTTTCTCGGTAAAGGCGTAGGTCAGGGCAAACAAGGCGGCACTACACAGAACGATGGTTGCCCCGGAAGCCATATCCAGATAATAGGAGAGGATCAGGCCGCTGACACCGCTGATCCAGGCGAAGAGCAGCGAAAGGAGATGGAACTGGCGGACATTCCGGGCGATGTTACGGGCTGCTGAAGCCGGCAGGATCAGCAGTGCATTGATCAGGAGTGTGCCGACCCACTGGATTGACAGCGCCACCAGGATGGCGATGATCGCCATGAATGCATTCTCAACCAGGCGGACCCGGATACCCTTGCTGCGGGCCAGGGCTGGATTGATGGAAAAGATCATCAATGAATTATAGGCCAGCGACCAGAACAGGACCAAGCCAGCGAGTGCCAGGGCCAGAACGACCAGATCGCCGGGCTGAATCGAAAGCAAATCACCGACCAGATAACGATTGTATTTGGCAAATCCCCCGCGCCGGGAAAGCAGTGCGATACCCAGGGCAACGGCTGAAGCAGAGAAGATACCCAGGATCGTATCGGTCGAAGCCCGGCCCCGGTTTTTGACCGCGGTAATCGCCAGGCCAAACAAGATCGAAAAAACGATCAGGGCGGCAATGGGGTCTTTGAGACCCAGGAGGGTGCCAATGGCGATGCCGGCCAGGGCCGAATGGCCCAGGGCGTCGGAGTAGAACGAAAGGCGGTTGCTGACCACCAGGGTGCCCGACAGTCCAAACAGGGGTGCTATCAGGAGGATGCCAAGAAAGGCATTGCGCATGAATTCGTACTGGAGAAAAGGCAGGGGCAGGACAGAGAGCCAGGCGGTATCCATCAGGCACGCCTCCCTTCCACCCGCAGCGGTTCGAACGCATCAAGGAACTGGCCACTGGCCAGGACCTCCTGCATCGGCCCCGCCGCCTGGATCGTCCGGTTCAGATAGACGACAGAATCCGCAAACTGGGAAATGATGTCGAGGTCATGGGAGACGATCAGGGTCAGCAGATCATAGCGGTCGCGCAAGTCACGCACCAGTTCGTAGAAAAGCTGCTTGCCGTCCTTGTCGAGAGCAGAAACCGGTTCATCGAGCAGCAGGATATCCGGCAGAGGATCCAGGGCCAGGGCCAGCAGGACTCGCTGCAGTTCGCCGCCGGACAATCCACCCAGCGGTTTGTCCAGCAGATGCTCGCCTTTCACCTGCTGTAATAGTTCGAGGACTGCCTTGCGGTTTTTCGGGTGATGACCCAGGAAAACCGGCCAGCGGCTGCAATTGGCACACAAAAGATCTGCAACGGTCATCGGCGACTGGCGGTCGTATTCGAGGTGTTGCATCAGGTAGCCGACCTTGGGCTGGACAAAGCTTTTCCCGTGATTGTCCTTGAAAAGCACACCTCCGGTGGAGGGCAATTCACCGACGATCGCCTTCAGCAACGTGCTCTTTCCACCCCCATTAGGCCCGACCAGAGCGACAATTTCGCCACAATGCAGGGTCAGGCTGATGTCATGGAGAATGGTCTGGCCATCGCGCACCACCGATAAATGTTCAACCTTGAGCTGGTGCAGAGGATGCTTGCAGGCACAGGCTATGGATGCAGGAGTCGATTCGCTCATGTGCGCCCTCGCTTCTTGGAATGTGAATGGAATGCCATCAGCGGAGAGCCTGGACCAGGACCTCGCCGTTCTGCCGCATGATTTCTAGATAGGCATCCGGATCCTCGAGGGGCCCGCTGGAGGCAGGATCGAGGGTGAAGACCGGCACACCGGTTTCCCGGGCGATCGTCTCAGCGGTGTCTGCGACGTATTGAGGTTCGACAAAAATGGCCTGGATCTCTAATTCGCGGATCAAATCGATCGTCTGGGCCAACTCGGCAGCACTGGGCTGGGAGTCAGGCTCACGCTCCACAACTGCCGCGATGTTGAGGTCAAACTCCTGGGCGAAATAGGGAAATGCTTCATGGAAGGTCACGATGTCGCGATTGGGCAACGGATCGATCGCTGCATGCAACTCATCACGCAGCGCCGCGAGTTTATCCAGGTAGGTTTTGGCATTGGCCAGGTAAGCCGCGCTGTTGGCGGGGTCCTGCTGGGCCATGCCCTGGGCGATGGCTTCAACCTGGCGCATCATCAGGCTGACCGAGACCCAGACATGAGGATTTTCATCCATCAGTTCGATCCCGGCACTGGCATCGATCAATGGCAAATCCGGGTAATTATCGGTGACCTGGTCGAGATAGCTCTCGAGATCGGCACCATTGTAGATAAAGACATCAGCCGTTTCGATGGTCGTGAGATCACCGGGCGACAGCTGGTAATCGTGCAGGCAGCCGGTGATTGTGCCGGTCATGTTGACCACCTCGACACCAGTGATGCCAGAGGTCAGGTTCAGCGCAGTCACATACATCGGATACAGCGAGGTCACATACGTCAGGGTCTCCTGGCTGGTCACAGCTGCTGTTGCAGATGGCTCGCTGGCAGATGCGGGTGTTGATTCTGTCGCCGATGCTGTTGGAGCAGCTGGGGTGGTCGTAGCTGGTGCAGCCTGGCAGGCAGCCAGGCTTGCCAGCGCCAATGCGGTCAATAGCAGGATTATGATCAGGTGATACTTGTGTGGGTTGCGATCAGTTATCATGAGTTTAATTCCTCCAGGTCGGTGGTGTAAAATAGAGTCGTCCGGCGCTTTCGCTAACCATGCTCTAGTTGCAAACGATTCGCATTTAGAATTATAATGATCACAGGAACACCTGTCAATTCAGTCTGGAGGGATCTTTATGCGCATGACCCGGCAGCGAAAAGTCCTGCTGGAGATTATCAACCAGGCTGGCTCGCCCTTGTCAGCCGAGGAAATCATGCAGCAGGCACGCCAGCAGGACCCGTCCCTGGCGCTCTCCACGGTGTACCGCAATCTGGAGAAAATGCTTGAGCTGGGGCTATGCCAGCAAATCCGGTTCCAGGATGGACTGGCCCGCTTCGAACAGGCTGGACTGGTCCACCATCACCATCTCGTCTGTACCGCCTGCGGCCGCCGCGAAGCCGTGCCGATCTGCCCCTTGCACCAGATCCAGCAGCAGCTCGAAGCCACGTCCGGGTACCAGATCACCTATCACGAAATCAACCTCTACGGCCTGTGTCCAGAGTGCCAGAAAAGGCAAGCCAGCGGCAGAGCGGCTCTTTGAACAATCGCCTGTGCGGGTTCATCGCACAGAAAAAGGCGGCTGGGTCATCCCACGCCGCCTTTTTGTAATTTCTGTGATTTCCCTCAGATCCGGCCCAGTTTATGGAGATAGGCCATGCTTCTGGCCACATCTGACAAGCCATCCGGGTCCGGATTGTCGTTTTCCACGATCAGCCAATCGATCCCGAGTTGGTCAGCCATGGCAAGGATGGCCTCGATCGTGTTTTCACCCTCGCCCAAGGCACAGGGATGCCGCTCGCGGTCGCCATCCTTGATGTGCAAAAGCTGGATCTGGTCCCGATGCGCCTGCAGCCAGGCCGGGACATCCTGCCCAGCAGCAAAGACCCAGTACGTGTCCACCTCCAGATCCAGATGGCGGGCAATTTGCTCGATCGCCTGTCCAGATCCGACCTGTTTGAATTCGTGGTCATGGTTGTGATACAACAGATCGATTCCGGCAGCAGCAAGCACGGGCTTCACGTATGCGACACGGGCAACTAGTTGAACCAGGTCTTCTTCACTCGCGGCCGGCGACCAGGCTATGGCAATTTTATTGCATCCGATGGCTTGGTGAAAAGCAATGACCTCGTCCAGGTGGTCAGACAGCCGGTCCGGCATCTCGTGGCTGCAGACGGCAACCAGTCCCAGTTCATCCAGACGGGCCTTAAGCTGTTCGGCGGACAAGCCACCGGATCCTGCCAGCTCGACACCAGAAAAACCGAGAGCTTTGACCTCACCCAGCAGGCTGGAAAACTCTTCCGGGTTCTGATAACTGTCACGCAGGGTGTATAGTTGAAGGGCAAACAGGGCCATGGGGCCTCCTTGGGTCATTAAATAGCTCGATGGTAGCAAGCATTCAGATATGAACCGCAATCGACTGTCGTCTGGCTTCCGATTCAAAAGCAGCATCGATGACTTTTATGACGCGAAGCATCTGCTGGTCAGTCACCGGCAACGCTGTGCCGCGCTTGACTGCGGTGGCAAACTGGCGGTAGTAGTCCTTGGCATCGCTGGTGACCAGGGGCAAAGGCAATTCCTCGATCGATTCCTTGGCCCGTGGTGCCATGGTCCGGGTCGGACCAGCCTCAGTGTAGACGATGCCCTCATCCCAGTGGACCGACACAGTATTGGCCTTGGCAACCTTGCCATGACAGGCGAAATCGTCCACCTGGGCGGTGCCGCCGGTGCCGGACACATGCCAGCGCGGCAGACTGATGAAGGTATAGGTATCGACTTCGACCAGGGCCGAGACATCATTGGCAAAGCGCAGGATCAGCTTGAAATTGTCATCGACGCCGGGAAATTTGACCGACAACAGGTGCGCGTAGACATCAACCACGGGGCTGTCGACCAATTGCAGCATCTGGTCGATCAGGTGCACGCCCCAGTCGAACAACATGCCACCACCGGCGATTTTTTCGCAGCGCCAGTCGCCCGGGATGCCTTTGGATCCCTGGACACGGGACTCGATGTAGAATGGCTGACCGATTGACCCTTCATCGAGCAATTTCTTGACGATCCGGTAATCGCGATCCCAGCGCCGGTTCTGGTGCACGGAAAAGGCTTTGCCAGTTTCACGGCTGACCGCCAGAACGGCTTCCAGGTCAGCCGTATTCAGCATGACCGGCTTTTCACAGATCACGTGCTTGCCAGCCTTGAGGGCGGCAATCGACAGGTCCTTGTGGAAGTTGTTCGGAGCAGCCACTATAACGGATTCGATCGCCTTGTCTGCCAAGATCTCCTCCAAAGTGTCGTACGCTTTGATCCCCGCCGTGCGAGCCTGCTCATTGCGGGCCGGATTGATGTCATGGACGGCGGCCAGCGTGAATTCTTCCGGGATGGTCAGCAGCTGCTTGCCGTGCCATTCGCCCATGCCGCCAAACCCGATAATGCCAAATGTATGCATGTGTTTCCTATCTCCTGTTGAGCCGTGTGGGTCAGGCCCAGAACATATTGACCTGGTCATCTTCGAAAATGAGCGTACGCTTCAGGACCTCGATGGCTTTTTCCAATCCTTCCTTCGGTGTCATCAGGCCGTCTTCGTGCTCGATCGAGATCACACCATTGTAGCCAGCCAGGCGCAACTCGGAAAAAATGGCGCGCCAAGTTTCTTCACCGTGGCCATATCCGACCGAACGGAAGATCCAGGGGCGTTCACCGAGACTGTCCAGCTTGCTGGTCTCGAGGACGCCTTTGACCGCACAGTTGTATGGATCGATCTTGGTGTCCTTGGCGTGGAAATGGTGGATCGCACCCTTCAGGGCGCGAATGGCGGCGACAGGATCGATCTGCTGCCAGAACAGGTGGGACGGGTCGAAATTGGCGCCAATCACCGGTCCGACAGCTTCGCGCAGGCGCAGCAAGGTCGAGGGATTGTAGACATTGAAGCCGGGGTGCATCTCGATTGCGATCCGGACGCCATGGTCTGCGGCAAATTTGCCAGCCTTCTGCCAATAAGGGATCAGCTTCTCGTTCCACTGCCATTCCTTGACGATCTGGTGCTCAGTTGGCCAGGAAGCGACCACCCAGTTCGGGTAGGTGGCTGTGTCGGAATCACCGGGGCAGCCGGAAAAAGTGACGACCGTCTGGACGCCCAGCTTTTCGGCCACAAGGACAGCCGCTTCAAAATCTTCATGGTCCTGGCGTGCCATCTCAGCATTGGGATGGACCGGATTGCCGTGCACCGACAGCGCCGCGATCTTGAGACCCGAGGCATCGATCGTCGCCCTGAACGTCTCCAGCGCAGCTGGATCCGCGAGGAATTTCTTCGCATCGCCATGCGCCGTGCCCGGATTGCCGCCGACACCGATCTCCAATTCCTGCACACCCTGCGACTTCAAATACGCCAAAGCCTGATCCAGCGGCAAATCACCCAGGATGACCGTAAAAACACCCAATTTCATAATCAATTCCTCCCATTGTGCCGAAAATGGAACGCCGTCCCAAATCGGGCAAAAAATAAAAACAGCTTCATTTTAGACAAATCTTGCTCAGTCGAAGTAGACGGGTCGGCCGGTTTTGGCGGACTCGTAGATGGCTTCGAGGATGCGGGTGACGACGGCGGCCTGCTCGGGCAGAACGGTCAGCGCACCTTTGCCCTGGACGGCATCGATGAAACATTTTTGCTCCAGGACGCGGTCTTTCATGGCATCACCTTCAAAAAAGGCTACCTCGCCGGCTTCGAGCAGTGGCTTGGTGATGTACATGCGGTCGTGGCGCACCCCATTGATGCGCAGGCTGTCGTCCATATCGGCGCCTGCCTTGGTGCCACACAAGGTGGTCCGGGCTTCCGTGGCATCGATCAGATTCAAGGCCCAGCTCGATTCGAGGCTGATGGTGGCACCATTTTTCATCACGATGAAGCCAAAGGCACTGTCCTCGACGGTGAATTCCTTTGGATCCCAGGGACCAAAGACATTGCCAGGCGCTGTATCCTGGTTGAGCTTGTGGTAGGTCGTGCCGACCACATAGTGAGGTTCGTAGTTGTTCATCATCCAGAGTGTCAAATCGAGCGCGTGGGTACCGATATCGATCAGCGGACCGCCACCCTGCTCATATTCATTGAGGAAGACGCCCCAGGTCGGTACCGCCCGGCGGCGCAGTGCCTTGGCCTTCGCATAATAGATATCGCCGAGAATACCATCTTCACACTCCTTCTTGAGATACTGGCTATCCGGGCGGAAGCGGTTCTGGTAGGCAATCGTCAGGATCTTGCCGCTCTCTTTCTGGGCGGCAATCATCGCCTCAGCCTCGGCATAATTCATCGCCATCGGCTTCTCGCACAGGACATGCTTGTCCGCCTTCAGGGCCGCAATCGTAATCTCGGCATGGGAACGGTTTGGCGTACAAACGTAGACAACGTCCAGGTCAAGCTGGACCAGATCACGGTAATCCGTGAAAACCTGAGCATCGGCTGTGCCAAAACCGGCCTTGGCCTTGATAGCTCTGGCTTCGACGATGTCACAAAATGCTACGAGATCGATGCCGCCCAATTCCTTGATCGAAGGCATGTGCTTATTGGTGGCGATGCCGCCGCAGCCGACAATACCTGCTTTGATGGTGCTCATACTGATAACTCCTTTTTATTGTTTGCCTGGCTGGAACGTGCGGGACGCAAATTCCACCCCAACACAGTCAGAACTTCTTCTACTATCACCAGTATAGGAATGCGTTGAGGCAAAGTCGTGTTAAAATATGAGCATCGAGTGACAAAATTCGCTGGTTTTTAGAGAAGGTACCTCCATGAAAAAACCGACCACTGGCACGTATGAATACACTCGCGATTCAGATCGCCTGCCTATTTGCTGGGACTATCCCAACAACCACTGCCTGCCGCATTTCCACAGCAGCCTGGAAATCATCTATGTCCGCGGGGGTGAAATGAAAGCGACCTTGAACGGCAAAACCACCCCTGTTCTGCCCGGCCAGATCGTGCTGGTCCCGACCTATGCCGTGCACCATTTTGCAACCGAAATCGAATCAGACACCTTGTTGCTGATTGTACCGCTCGATTATATTCCAGCTTTCAAAAGCTTGCTCCTGAAAAAAACCTTTGCCCAGACAGTGGTCACCGATGACCAGCAATCGAGCGAATTGCTGCACATTCTGGAAATCCTGGCCAGCGGCCGCTATGCACCGGATAGTCCGATCTACCGCGGTTATGTCCAGGTTGCAGTAGGGCTCTGTCTTGAAATGGGTCAGCTGATCGACGCTGAAACCGACCAGAACAGCGTTCTGGTCCGTGACATTCTAACGTATTTGCAAGAACATTTCCTGGAAGAACTCGATCTGTCCCATCTGGCCAGCCATTTCGGCTACAGCAAGAGCCGCTTCTCCCACATTTTCAACGAAAACTTCCAGACCTCGCTCACGGCCTATCTCAACAGTCTGCGCTGCCGTCACGCCGCGAATCTGTTGCTCGAAGGCAAACCACAGATCGACGTGGCCCTGCAGTCCGGATTTGACAACATTCGCACGTTCTACCGCGCTTTTCGCCAGTATTATCAAGAAACCCCCACCCAGTATTGCAACCGGATGGGGGCCTGAAACAATGGAGATGCTTGCTGCTGCATCCTGGCAAGTGGATCGACTGACGTTTGAACGTAATTGGATCCAGTAACCGGATCAGGCAACACAGGCGTCGCACCCTTTACAGCGGTCTTACTTGACGTGCACCCCTAATAGAAAACCCCGGAACACTGCCGGGGTTTTCTGTATCGTCGTTTTATAACTGAGACAGGTCTAATGCTTTGTATGTCTCTCGCCGGTTTATTCCTGCTTTTTGCCGCACTTGCCGCAGAAGACCGTGCCTTCAGCCAAAGCAGCACCGCAACCTGTGCAGAACTTGGTTGCACCCACTCCGGCGGCAGGGGCTGCAGCCGCAGCCCGGCTGGCCTTTTCTGCTTCTGAGGCTGCCTTGATCTCCTCGATTTTTCCTTCCAGTTCAGTGATCTTCTCCAGACGAGCCAAGATCGCCTGGACGTCCTCGGCCATCGTGTCCGGGATCGCTTCACCAGCATTGAACATCGCAAAAATTTTGTCACCCATCTGGATCTTGGTCGCATTGATAGCGTCCTTCTCACTGGATATCGATGATTTCAGCTTGTTGATCTCAATCAATTCGGTTGTCTTTTTGGATGCGTCCTGAACGCCTTCGGTGATTTTCTTGCCGAGATCCTGGAAAAATGCCATGGGGTACACCTCCGTCTGTTTGAATCCATTCTGAACGATTTATTGATCTCCATTTTAACAAACAAGGCGTCTGGATACCAGTCCAACCCATCTTTCATGGCTGGTCTGGCATGACAACATCACGCCTGATCCGGGTCAGGCCATCCCGGGTTGCCAGCCAGTACTCCCCGGTGTCGAGCTGGATGATTTTCTTGACTTCGTTATCGGACAATCCTTCCTGGACCGTGAGCAGTGCTTTCCGCGTCTCTCCGTCAAAAATGGCAATCCCGTCATACTCGGAACAAAACCAGACCAGGCCGGATCGATCCACAAACACATGTCGAACTTTCTCACCCGCCAGGCCATCGGCACGATGCAAATTCTGATCAACCTTCCATTGACCAGCCTCAAACCGCAGCAGGCTGGCCCCTCCTTCGGTGTACACACCGCCGCCAACCGCGATCCGTCCATCCGGCAATTCAGCAATCGATGTGATGCTATTGTGCACCAGGCCGTCTTCGAGAGATATGAACTGGCGTTGACCATTGGATTCGACCAGGACACCACCACCGCGGGCATTGTAGGCGCCCATCCAGATCCCATTCCTGCTATCTCTGAACAAGACCTTGATGGATTCCCCTGGCAGCTTCCCCTTCCCTTCATCTGCGCTGATCCAGCTGACGGATGAGCCGCGCACCATTGCCAGGCCGGTGTAGGTAGCCACATACAGCGTCTGATCATCGATACCAAGCAAATCGAGCACGCGTTCATCAACCAAACCATCGGATTGAGTGATCCGGCGGCTGATGACACCCTTTTCCAGAACGCTCACACCCTGTTCGTGGCCGATCCAGAGCTGTTCATCGATCACCAGCAAGGCCCGGACTGACCGGAAAGACTGGCCTTGATCCGTAACCACGCTTGTCTCCAGTGTTTCGGGATCGATCCGGAACAGGCCTTGGATACCACCGGCAAAAATGGCTCGTCCCTGCGGCCAATCCATGACAGCCAGGCTGGAGAATTCATGGCCTTGGAGCACCTGGTCTACGCCTGCCGGCAGTTGAGTGCCAGCATCGGGACCATCACTGGCCACCAGGGTTGGATCCCCGTTGACCAGCACGAAAATCCCGCCGAGCATGACCGCCACCATGAGAATCAGGATCACTTTCTGCAGCATGACCACCTCTGTCCTGTCGTCAGACTTTCAAACCAGCCCGCCAGGGTTGAACTGTCCGACAGCAGAAGCCAGACCGGACACTTCACCGGGATCATGGGTGACCCAGAGGACGGTTGCCTGCTGTTTGATCCTGTAATCAGCTACGATCGCCAGAACCTGATCTTTGAGGCGTGCATCGAGATTATTGAGCGGTTCATCCAGCAGCAACAGCCGGGGGTGCGTGATCAGCGTGCGGGCCAGGGAGACACGCCTGGCTTGCCCGCCTGACAATTCAGCAGGACGTTTGTCTAATAAGTCAGCGATGTCCAGCGCTGTGATGATTTCAGCCAGGCGCTCCTCTTGCAGAGAGCGTGGCTGGTGTATCAGGCCATAAAGCACATTCTGGCGGACAGTCATATGGGGCCAAAGGGCTGGAAACTGGAAAACAAAACCGATCCGGCACACTGAGGGATGAAGGATCTGGTCCTGGGCATTGGTCACCTGGCCGTCCAGGACAATCTGGCCCTTTTCAATCGGTAACAGTCCGGCGATGACCTGGAGCAACGTCGTTTTGCCAATCCCGGATGGACCAGAGATCGCAGTGAACGAACCCGTGGCAAAGACATGGCAAAACCGGTCGAGAACAACCTGATCTCCGTATGCTTTAGAGACATCTTGCAGTTCAATCATGATCGTCTGCTCCTTTGCCAGAACAAGAGCGGTACCCAGATCAGGACAATCGTCAGGATGATCAAAAATGACAAGCCCAGTACCCGGTCCGTCGCCCCGTAATGGAGATAATTATACAGGCGGATCGTCAGGGTGGAAAAGCCGGGCGGAACTGTCAGGACGGTTGCACCCAGCTCGCCGAGCCCCAGTAAGAAAAGAAGTGTCGCACCGGTAGCGATCCCTGGTGCGAGGAGTGGGATCAGGATCTTGCGCGTTGTCCGAGCATCATCTGGTTCGAGCAGCCGGGCAGCCCAGATCAGCTCTCGGTCGAGCCGCTGGAGCCAGGCCAGGATCACCAGGACGGCAAACGGCAAAAACCGGCCCAGGATGGCCAGGACCGGCAGCAGCAAGCTGTTGTAGATCCAGTTGCTCCAGGGGTGATTGAACAGATGGATCAGGGCAATGCCAGTCAGCGTACCCGGTATGGCCACCGGTCCCAAAATCAGGAAGAGACCCTTGCGGCTGACGCCACGGGCATGAATCCAGCGGGCCATCGACAACGCCAGAGGACTGCCGATCGCAATGGCAAGGGCGCTGATGCCAAGGCTTGTCAGGTAGTCTGTGACAGACTGGCCAAACGTCAGGCCCAGATCCAGCCACATCTCCTTGCTGAGAAATATCACACTCAAGGGGATCGCTGCCGCCAGCACAGCCAGCAGAGGGCCCAGGCCAGCTAATACGCCCAAGGAGCGGGGGAATCGGACCTTCAGACTGGAAAAATCCTGCAGGCGGCCAGAAAGGAAGACCTGTGGCACCAGCTTCAGGATGATGGTGAGCACAGCCGTCTGCAACAGTACCAGCGGCAGACTTTTCAGGATCGTCCGCGCCAGGCTGTAACTGCTGGAATATTCGACGAAAATCTCGATCGCATAGGTATTGACGGAAAAGATTGAGGGGATGGCATAGTCATTCAAGGTCAGAATCCAGACGATTGCGCCGGCTGCCAGGAGCTGTGGACGCAACAAGCCAGGCAGAATCTTCACGACAAAGCGAGAATCAGGTCCGAGCAGCCTGGCAGCGAGAAAATGTTCTCGATTCTGGACCAGAACACCTCCGGCGATGATCAAAAGGCCAACCGGCAACATCGCCATGCTCTGGACCAGCCAGCTGACCACCCAGCCGCGGCTGGCCACCCCGTCCAAGCCCAATTGCCGAATGAGGCCCAGCCATTTCAGCCAGCCCAGTGCATGGACAGAGGAAGGGATGGTCAGGGATATCAGAAGCAGGAAAGTCAAGCTACGGATCTGGCGCTGGCCAGGGCCGATAACATATGCGGCTGTCAAAAAACCGATGAGGCAGACAGTCCCTGCGACACTGCTGGCATAGACCAGTGTTTTGATAAGAAGCCAAGCTTCGCGTGCCCAGTCAAACAGGCGTCCGTCCCGCAAAGCCAGCTCTGGCAAGCCCATTGCTGCCCGGACGAATAGCACCGCGAGCGGCAGCCAGATCAAGAGGAGAAAAGGCCAGTGCCCGAAACGCTCCGGCCAAGCCGATCTTGTCTGACGCGCTCTGCCGGCGTACGTGAAGCGATTCACCGGATGAAAATCTGCTTCAAGGCTGATTGTGACGGTTCCAGTTGCTCATAGATCTGGCTCAGGGGAACATCGATGGTCCTGACCAGGTTCCAGTCGACGCCGCCCACGGCAGACAAGCCCACATCGCGCACTGGGGCCTGGATCCAGCCAATTTCCGCCAGGTATTTTTCGGTTTCCGGACTCAGGATGTAATCGAGGAAGGCCTGGGCGTTTTCATTCGGCTGACTCTTTTTGACCAGGGCGACACTATTGGGCACGATCAGGGTGCCCTGTTCACCGGGTCCCTGGTCCGGCACTACAATGGCGACGGGATCGCCACGTTCGACGGCGCCGAGGGCATCATCCGTATCGGTAATCCCGAACATCAACTGGCCATCGACCACCAGGTCGCGCACGACACCATTGCCATCGACGATGCGGATCCCACGGTCCTGCAGAGCCTGGAAGAAAGCCTGGGCTGCATCGGCACCGTCATGGGCATAGAGGGCAGCCGCATGGGTGGCTGTCGTACCAAATAACGGATATGCCATGCCGATCTGGTCGGCCGGGTATCGATCGGCCAGGAAATCCGCATAGCGTGTCGGGTAATCGGCTGGCTCTACCAGGCGGGTGTTGACCAGAATGACCCGGGCTCTGCCGCCAAAGGCTGTCCACAGGCCTTCCGGATCACGGTATTTGGCCGGGATATCAGTTGCAGCGGGCGAATCATGTGGCATCAGGATCCCTTTTTCCTTGAGCAGGATGGTCTGGGAAAACTCTCCATTCCAGAACACATCGGCCTGCGGGTTGTTTGCCTCCTCGATCAGCTTGTTGACCAGACCGGTGGTTTTGCTGGCCTCCGTGTCGTAACCAGCGATGACTTTGATGCCCGTCTTTTTTTCAAAGTCCTGGAAAACCAGCTCTGAAAAATTACGGTCCACGGATGTATAGACGGTGACCGTTTTGTCGCGTGGGGCACAAGCGGGCAACAACACCAGGCTCATCACCAGGGCGAGGGCCAGGAGCAGGATTCGTCCGGATGGCTTCACGATCATGTTTTACCTCTCATTCTCTTAAAAAATAGTTCGGAGCACGCTTAACATTGAAGGGGCGTGCAAGTGGCATCAACCGACTTTGTTCCCGCACTGTTTGCAGAATTTGGCACCTGGCTGCAGCGGGCTGCCACAATTGGCACAGAAGCGGACACCGGACGGGGTTGCAACCGGCTGAGCCTGGACCTGCGGCTGGCCCGGAGACTGGGCAATCGACACTGGCGCTGCAGCAGCTGGCTGCACGGGGTTGGCGGGTGTAGCCGAAGCCAACGGTACGACCGGCAGAGCCAGTGCCTGCTCAAAAAGCTGGTTCAGCTTGACTTGCAGCTGGTCATAGGTCAGGGCCTGGTGGTTGACTCGTGCGGTCTGGCCGGGCGCAGCTGGTGACTGGATCTGGATCCAGTGGTTGGCCAGGGCCGTCGGTGCCAGGAACAGGCGCTCGACAGCGGCGATGCCACCGGGTGTAGCGACCGTGATTTCCAGTCCAGCGGCTACCAGCCAGGTCCGGTAGAATTCCACCCCCATGGTCTGGCCTGCTTCGGCAAATCCCAGGCGCTGTTCCGAATTGCCCACAGTCTGGATTGTTGCCAGGAAACTTTTGTCCATCAGGATCCGGGTTTTGTCCGCACTGAGGTCAAAGCCTGCCGGATCCAATCCTGGCGTCAGGATCAGGAAGGCTGGCAGCAACCAGCGAATGTCACGGCTCTTGACCGATCGTTGCATCGTGTTCGTAAACTCATCAAGACTCAGGGTCGGTCGCTGGCCAGCCTGGTAATCGAGCATGCCTCTGAAAGAGGCAATCCGGAATGCATCGATGGCGTGCAGCAGATAGACCAGCTCGCCCAGCTCAACCGTCGGAGGGATGTAATTGGCCACCGTCTGGTCATTCTTGCCGGCATAGCTTGCCATGAACCAGGCCACAAAATCAGCCATCTGTGCAAACACACGGAACAGGATGCTCGACGACTCTGCCCCGGCCACCAGGACCAGCGCCTGGCCCTGGCCTTTGTTGCGGGCCAAGGTGAATTCCATCAAGTCAACACTGCCACCGCCGATGCGCCATTTGACAATCAAGTCGGGGGCGGCGGCAATGGCCAGAATCTGGCGCAGGGCTGGCTGGTTGAGTTGAGTCGCAAGATCTGGCGACGCAAGGGCGGGCGTGAACTGTTGCCCCTTGAGCAAGACGGCCAGCGGCGACAGCGCGTTCGTTTCAAGTCTCAGGTGGTCAAGTGCTGCCTTCACGTCAGCCTGGGGGATCTGGAAAGTGGTTCCTGTGATTGGGTCAGCCATGTTCAACCTCCCTGTTTATCAGCTGCCAAGAGCTGGTTGATGTCTTCAAGGGTGAAAGGATAGTCGGATTCACTGGCTTGCTCGCCAGCCTGCTGCGTCCAGACCTGTCCATTGTGCACGAATTGGTTGTCTAAAGGACCATCCAGGTCGAGGTAGGGGCATGTTTCCAGATCGCTGCGCAGAGTCAGCGATGCATCGCCAGGTTTGATCCAGAGCAGCTGACCCGAGCGGATCCAGGGCGCGAGGTCAAAGGACCGCAAGTCGTCTGAAGGTCCCTCGTTGATCCAGGACAGGCCTGTCTCATCCGTGTAACGGTACCAGTTGCTGCCCCAGTCGCTGAGACGGGGCTCTGTAAACAACATCGGGTCAGCAAAATAGGCTACAACATAGCCCGTGTGCAGCCCGATCTGCACCGTGGACAGGACTGCCTTGATTTGCTGGTAGGAAAGCAAGCGCGGGCTGACAAAGGGCCGGCCAGGTCCAGGTTCGGCAATGAAAGGAGCAACCTCGAGCGCGGGGGCCAACTTCATGGCACCGCTGAAAGCATAAAAAGTCGGCAACAGGTCTTCGACCGGCCGCTGGGGGGAGTCACTGTTCCACCACAGGCCGTCGAGTCCACCCGTGTCCAGGGAGTGGCTGAAGACATCGCCCGTAAAAGGGCAGCGCGACAACGGCACAATCGGTGTTGTGGCGATGTACTGGTCCACGAGGCTGGCTGTTTCCTGGCTGAGGGCCCGATAGGCTTCAGAATCCAGTCCTGCCTCAGTCTCTGCCACTTCGGCTCGCTGGAACAGCTGGAAAATCCGGTCGAGCACGTATTTGCGTGATACAGCAGGATCGTTTGATGTCATAAGCGTCTCCTTGCCTGATCTTGATCCGTCCAGATTTCAATTGGCAAAACTATGGGTTGGGTTATTGAGTGGATTGAAGGACGTGACGCCGGATCCATTGACGAGTTTGCCTTCGTCGTTGATGTAAGTCTTCATGCCATCTTTGATCATCTTTTCAAAGGCTTCGGGATCAAAGTGGGGGTCTTCAGGTTTGAGGTTCCACGAGGTCAGGTTGCCGTGCTTGACGTTGGATGGACCAATCTTTTCCAGCTTTTGCCACACCTGCTGTTTGATGTGCTCTGGCAAAGGTGAGCCGTCAAAATTGGTGATGTCGTAAATGTCGACGTCTCCGGTAAATATTTTGCCTGTCTTTTTGTCATAAATGATGTTGTCGATGATCTCGACGTTCTTATTGCTTTTCAGTTCGTCGATGTATTTGGTGTATTCCTTGGCCCGCTTTTCAAAGCGCTCCTCGATTTGTTCACGCACTTCTTTGCTGAGTTTGTTCATGATGTTTTCCGGTGGTTTTTTCGGCTGGAAAATCCCAACCGCACCTTCACGGCCCTGCGGGCCACCGATCAGCTCGTCGATCTTATTCAAAGTCTTGGCCTTGATCTCCATCGGCTTGGGCAGGGCCTTGCCGCTTTCCAGCAAATCCTTGGCCTTGCCGGTGACTGGCCGGGTATGGATCTGGACACCCATGTCATCGGCGACGGTCTGGATGGCCTTGGCTGACTTGTCTGTGATGCCGCCCAGCTTGACCGGTTTGCCAGAGGTCGTATAGCCAGCGCCCGGTTTGACAGGCAGCTTGTTGGGCACACCCGTCACAACTTTTTTCGTTCCAGCCGCTGCGCGGGCAGCGTCGTCCACCAGGCTGCCACCCTTCTTCACACCCGAACCAACAATGCGTCCTACGTCATCAACGAAACTGCCAGCCGCCTTGACCCCAGACTTGATCGCTGCCCCAGCCTGTCCAGCCGATGCAATGGTCGTACCCAGCTTGATCGTACCGGTCAAAACACTGCCGATGCGCGTGATCAGGGGCTTGTTCGGATCCCAGGAGTTCTGGAAATCCTTGATACCAACGGCGTCTTTGACAAATTCCCAGGCCTTCTCGGGGTCCGTAACAGTCGTGTAGATGGCAGATGCCACATTCGAAACGACATTTTTCACGGTTTCAGCGCTGCCCTTGAGGGTATCAAGGATCAGCTCCGGGTTATTATAGATGTCTTTGACCGCCTGGGCCGTCTCCGTGACAACCGTGACGACGCCGTCCTTGATGTCGCCAGCAGTCCCTTTGATCGTGTCGACCAGGATCTGGGGGTCGTTATAGACATCAACCACCGCCTGCTTGACTTCACCAGCAACCGCCACAACCCCATCTTTAATGATACCGGCTGTTTCGACCAGTTCATTTTTGATGTTCACCGCAGTGTTCTTGATAATCTCAGGATTCAGCAAATCGCGGCCGATTGCAACCGCTTCGCGGCCAGCACTGACCGCCGTGTTGGCAACGTATTTGGCACCATCGACGACTTTGCCGCCGACATATTTGCCGGCATTGACGGCGGTGCGGGCTGCGCTGGCGGCAGCATTGTAGCCCGTGCTGAAGATGCTGCCGAGCATGCTGCCCATGGTGCCGAGTATGCCGGGCCTGACGCCCGTCTTCACGACCTCGGCTGCGCCTGGGCTGCGCGCATAGGAGGATAAGGTGCCTCCCCCCTCCTGCCAGCCGCCATCATCCGCCAAAACGCGGACGTCCAGTTCGGAGAAGAGTGCATAAACAGCCGCCAGGCCGAGGATGAAGACGGCCGTCTGGGGTGTGATCTTTCTACGGAAGAGCAGGATCCCGACAATGACCAGCAGGGCGCCAAGCACCATGGGCAGGACAGGCTGCTTAGGCAAATAAAACAAGACGATCGAGCCGATCATGAAACCAAGCATGGTCAGGGCGATCGAACCGGTATGCGCCGGCTGGACTGGCCGGCCACGCCGGAACAAGCGCTGCAGGTCAGACCAGATCGCCCGGAACAGCAGCATGGAAAAATCGGCATTGCCGGCGGCATAGGCGAAAAAAAGACCGATCGCGAAGGTGATGTAGAGGTAGCGGTTCTGGATGAACAGGCTGGTGAACAACATCAGGCCGCTGGAGACTGCCAGCACTGGCAGTGAAAATCGTCCCGTCTCTCGCAGGGACTGTGCGGTCCAGCCCGGCACACTGAAGATCTCATGGAAGAACTGCTTGACGCCATGGCCACGGATCCGCCCCCACAGGGTCGAGAGCACAAACATGAAGAGGAAACTCAAAGCTGAAAAGGCAGCCTGGTTATCGCCGATGTTCAAGAGCGGATACCATGGACTGTCTACCGGCAGGGACATGGAAAAACCTTCGTTTTTGATCGCCATGGCATAAAAGTTGATGAAAAAGACGATCAGAAACGCGATTGCACCCTGGATCAACATGCCCTTGAGCATTTTGGGCACATTTTTGAAAGCACTGACAAGCATCAGCCGGATGAGGCCAATGGTGGTCTGTGTGGCATCCAGTCCGGGTGATGTATCTGGCACGGACTGTTCCGGCCGTTGTTTAGCCTGGTGGGGTGTCTTTGTCGCTTTCGCACTCATGATCTGGCCTCCGCGATTTGATGGGCTGGATCGATCAATGCTTGTATTTTAATCATTTTGGCAGGCAACAATCAACCGTCATGGCTAATGGATCTGCTGTAAACGAGGAATTCAGAGCTCTGATTGAAAATCCCTGCGCAAACTGGCCTGAACGAATTGGACGAAATCGCTTCGTTTGATCAGGCCAGTTTGCCTAGGGACTGCTCCCGGCACAACATTGCGGATAGCGAAGGGCCTCCAATAGGCATGGCCCTCAGCTCGGCGTATACTGAAATAAATACTATTGGTCGATCAATCAGGAGGATGTTCCAATGGCAGGACGCGATAAATTACTGGCCCAGATCGAACACGAGCTGCAAACCTTGAATCTGCCGGTGCAGCGAGGTGGTTACAGTGATCTCGACATCACGACAGAATTTCTCAATGCCAGCTGGCTGGGTGGAAACAAGAAGATCCATTTCGAAGGGCTGGTCCGGGCTGACGCCTCTGACCAGACGATCTATTACTACAGCATGACCAAAGAAACTGGCTCTGGTTTTTCTTTCGGCAGTTCGAGCAGCGAATCATTCCAGTCCGGCACTACCGTCTACCGCAATGTCAAGCTGGTCCAGTACGGACTCGATGGCAAGGCTTATGAGGTCAAGCTCGATCTGGGTGCGATTCCCAAACAGGTCAAAGCTGTCGCAACCGCCCAGGGCTGGCGGTTCAAGACAGTCATCCTGCGCGGGAAAATGGCTACTACCGGGTCCAGCTGTAATATTTCGCATCCTCGTCAATCTGATGACCCAGGATCACCTGGTCGACCAGGAAACTGAAGAAAACAGTCGGACGCACCGTTTTCTGCAGGTAGCTTTGTTTGAGCTGGAGAAGCTCGCGCACGAGCCGTTCATGCTCTTTCTGATGGGCGTTGAGGTCTGGGTAGCCGACCGTCTCCAGGACCTGTTCTTCATAGGAAAAGTGCTCGTTGATATGCTCGATCATGAGATCCAGTTCCTGGATCAGTGTTTCCGGGCTCTTGTTCTCCAACGCGAGTTGGATCAGGCGATTGGCATCCAGCATGAGGTCCTGGTGCTGACGGTCGATCTGGGTATTACCACTGGCCCATTCCTCTTGCCAGTCCAGATGAACCTGGGAATGGAGAGCTGGGTATGCCGACAGGAATTCCTCACGGTATTGCTCGGTTACAGAGAAGAAATAGCGTACAAATTCATCCGCAGGCAAGGGTTTGCTGAAATAATAACCCTGGATGTAATCGCAGTCGAATGTCATGATGCAGTCGAGCTGTTCTTTGGTTTCAACGCCTTCAATGACGACTTCGAGGCCGAGGCCATGGATGATGGTGACCATCGAGCCGACGATCATCTGCTCCTTCTCACTCACGTTTATATTGCCTATCAACGACCGGTCTAGTTTCATGATGTCGAGAGGCAAGTCTTTCATATAGCCAAAAGACGAATAGCCTGTGCCAAAGTCATCGAGAGCCAGTTTGACCCCGATCTGTTTCAACTTCTGGAAAACAGCGACGATCTCGTCCAAGTCATTGACCAGGGTGCTTTCTGTGATCTCCAGTTTGAACCGGGACGGCGAGACGCCAGAGTCCGCGATGGCAGCCGCAATGAAATCGGCCAGTTCATCACCGCGATTCTCAATCGACAGGATGGACAAATTGACACTGACCATGATCCCTGCGATGCCCAGCCGGGACCACTCGGCAATCTTGGCACAGGCTTGCCGGATCACCCAGTCGGTGATCGGGATGATCAGGCGTGTCCGCTCGGCAATCGGAATGAAGTCAAGTGGTGGAACCCGGCCAAAGACAGGATGGTTCCAGCGCAGCAACGCTTCAGCCTGGTCGATCCGGCCCGTACGGACATTGAAGATCGGTTGGTAGAACAGCTCGAACTGGTTCTGTTCCAACGCAAACTGCAGGTCCTGCTCCAGAATGACATCACGCGTCCGGGCCTTTTCCATCGTATCCTGGTAGATGGCAATCGTATTTCGTTTCTTTTTCGCCTCATACAGGGCGGTTTCTGCCCGGGTGATGGATTGTTCAAGAGATTGTCCCGGCTGGCCAATGCAGATGCCCTGGCTGGCTGTAATCAGGACAGCTGAGTGATGGATATCGATCTGGCGCACAATCAACTGCTGGATCGATTTGGCCATGGCCAGGACCTCATCCAAATTCAGCGATGGCAGCAGGACAAGGAACTCATCCCCGCCGTAGCGGTACACGTGTTCTTTGGCACCAACCATGGCCACAATCCGGCCAGCCAGCTGGACCAGCAGATCATCACCCGCCTGGTGACCCAGGGCATCGTTGACCAACTTGAATTTGTCGATGTTGATGAATAGGATCGATCGGGCCTGGGAGACTGTCTCATGATGGGTTTCGACCATGAGCGAGTTGAGGGCATTGCGATTGAGAAGCCCGGTCAGAGGATCGTGCTGGTTCAAATACAGGATCTCGGCTTCTTTGGCTTTGATCTCGCGGATATCAATCGATGTCGCAGCCATGTACGGTTTCTGGCCCCGTTCTACATCGCCTTCGATGTAGATGCCCGTCATCAGCATCGGGAATTCCTGCCCGAAGCGATCCACATGCCAGACCTCCTCAGCCTGGAAACCGCCCTGCTCGATGATTTTTCCGACCAATTTGAAGACCCGCTTGAGCTGAGCGGGTGTATGGAACAGATCAATCTTTTTGTTGACCAGTTCTTCGGGCTCATAGCCGTGGATCCGGGCAAAATAGGGATTGATGTACAGAAAGGTGCCATCTAATTCATTGATGCTCAAGCCATAGTTGGCATGGTCAAACACATGCTTGAACGGAGTCAGGGCAGCTTCGGACTTTTTATGGAACTGATAGAACGCTTCGAAAAACCGCTGGTTGGACACCAGACCGGACAGAGCATCGTCCAACTGGTGATTGGAAATCATGCCGGCGACTTTGTCGGTCAGTTCCTGGTCATTCACCTGGCCATTCCAAGGCTGTTCAAACACATCCGTCAGTGCTCCGTGTTGCAGACCGTTTTGTACAGGTCGGATGGCACCATCGAAAAAAACCGCCTGTTCGATGAATGATTCGATCAGGACTGGATCATAGTCACGCCCTGCCTGTTGGGCCATGTGTTCGACTGCAGCGTTGACAGACAAGCCATTTCTGACCAGGATCTCGTAGTCATTGGCAATTTTCAGAATCCGGGCGATCAGCGGGATTTCCTGGCCCTTGAGTCCCTTGGGATATCCCTGCCCATCAAAGGACTCATGATGCGCCAGCACTGCCTCGGCAATATGGGTATATTGGCTGGCTGAATGCAGGATATAATAGCCGATCTGGACGTGCTTTTTCAGATCGTCTGAATCTTTACCCTGAGCATGCTCATGCCAAGAGACCTGGTCTGGATCCAGGCCAATTTTGCCGATGTCATGCAATTGGCCAGCCAGCTCCAGCGCATTCAACTGTCCGGTATTGAGCCCGATCAGCTTGCCGATGCGCACACAAATCTGGGCAACTCGATCAGCATGGGATTTTTCGACCGGATGAGACAGGAGGACCTGGTTGACCATCTGGTGGACCATGTTGTTCCGGTAGCGCTCACCTTCAATCATTTTTTGTTCATACATGGCATCCTCAGCCACTTTGTAAGCATCTGGGATGGTCATAGCGCCATTTGAGATCGTGACAATGCCCATGGAAACGGATAGATCCAGAAAATCAATAGATTCTTCCTGGCAGACCTGAGTCAATGTTGTGAACATCCGTTCTGCCTCAGTCTCTGATGTTGCTGGCATGAACAAGACGAATTCATCGCCACCCAGCCGGGCAGCCATATCCTGTGGGCGGGAGACTTTCCTCAGAGCGCTGGCAAAGGCTAGCAGGAGCCGGTCGCCCATTTCGTGGCCAAACGCATCATTGGCCAATTTGAGTCCGTTGACATCTGCGACAATCAGCGAAACAGAATCATCCTGCCGTTGCGACCCTGACCACTCTTTGACCACTTTTTCGTAATAATGCCGATTGAAAAGACCAGTCAGCTGATCGTGGTAACTGAGAAGCTCGATCTGCCGCTCTTGCCGCTTGCGCTCTTCAATGCTGCGGCTTACGCCCAGCACTTCAATTTCCTGGTCGGCATTGATCTGGAATCGGGTTGACACTTCTACCCAGATGACTCTTCCATCTTTGCATGGCTGTTGCACCTGAGTCACATAGTGTGCGTCGCTTTCCGGATTGGCGCTGTATCGGGGCAAATTTGCTTTCAGAAGCGCGGACACCTGCTCGAGAGATTCCGGCATCAGTGAATCAGCGATGCTTTCAGCCATGGCTTCTTCGACCGTCAGCCCTCTCAGGCGGTAGATGGATGGGCTGATGTAGGTGTATTTCATCAGGGAAAGGTTGAGAATCCAGATCACATCGGAGATGTTCTCTGCAATCAAGCGATACTTGGTTTCACTGTTGAGCAGGGCAACCTCTATATTTTTGCGCTCTGTAATATCGGTATGGGATCCCGCCATCCGGTAAGCCGTCCCGTCGGCTCCCCAAAAGGCCTTGCCCCTGCTTCTGATCCAGCGGTAGCTACCGTCCTTGTGTCGCAAGCGGAATTCGATATCGTAGAGACCCACCTGGTGCTGCAGATAATCGTCCAGAACGTGTTTGACACGCTTCTGATCTTCCGGATGAAGCAGTTCGTAAAACAAACCTTGACTATTGGGCAGTTCCTCATTGGAAAAACCCACCTGCTCCATCCAGCGAGGGGACATATAGGCACTGCCATCACGCAAATCCCAATCCCAGATCCCATCATTACTGCCCCAGATGGCTGCCTCCATGCGTTCATGCTCAGCTTGCAGCAGTTCTTTGGCCTGGACGCGTTCCGTGACATCCCGGCCGATGGCATAGATCAGACCATCCCGCAGCTGGGCATTCCACTCCATGAAACGGTACGATCCATTCTGGCAGCGGCAACGGTTGATGTAGCCAGCCACATCTTCCTGTTTATTCAGCCGGGACATCGCCAACTGGGTCGATGTAACATCATCCGGATGGATCAAGAGAATGAAAGGTTGATCGAGGAGTTGATCAACCGGGTAGCCCAGGATTGTATCCCAGGCCCGGTTGGCTTTCAATAGCAAGCCATGACGACTGAATACGGCGACCAGAACCATGTCCAGTGAAAAAAGATGGTTGAGATTGATCTGGATCGAGTCTGGATTATGAGAATCATGATGATCTGTCATGGCCACTCCTCATTCGTTTCCCGTGCTTTTCACCTGTTGAGTTTTCAATTCGATTTGTTGGGCGAAATTGGCCAAATATC
>DIGA01000078.1 GCA_002419365.1 Mageeibacillus sp. UBA5734
AGTAATGGTAAGAACCCTTGTAGACCACAAGGTTGATAGGCCGGAAGTGGAAGTGCAGCAATGCATGCAGCGGACCGGTTCTAATAGGTCGAGGAGTTGACCACAAGTTATCAGGTTTCTCAAAAACATCGATCCTGATACCATTTGAAATTTGACCTCATACCCTTTCTCCAATCGCTCGATTCTTCAGTAGATCCTTCCCCTTATGCAGTCCTGAGGGTGCAAATTCCCCCTCACACCTTCCGGTGGATATGACAGAGAGGTCACACCTGTTCCCATCCCGAACACAGCAGTTAAGCTCTCTCGTGCCGACAATACTTGGCTGGTAACGGCCCGGAAAGATAGGTCTCCGCCGGATCATTTCAAGGCCATCGGGTTAACGCCCGGTGGCCTTGTTTCATTATTACGGAATCATGATATAATACACACAATATGTTCAGTTGTTTCATTTGGCGGCAGGGCTTCTGCCGTCAGCTGCAAGATGGAGGATCGCATTGTGGGAGCAAAAGTCCTGATCGTCGATGATGAGCACAATATTGTCGATATCCTCAAGGCGAACCTCGAACGTGAAGGTTACCAGACCCTCTCAGCCTATGACGGTGTCCAGGCTGTCGAGATGGGGATCAGCCAGAAACCGGACCTGATCCTGCTCGATTGCATGCTGCCCAAGATGGACGGCTTTGACGTCTGCCGCAAACTCAGGCTGCAGACCAATGTCCCGATCCTGATGCTGACCGCAAAAAGCGAAGAAATTGACAAAGTTCTCGGCCTTGAGCTGGGAGCTGACGACTATATCACCAAGCCATTCAGTGTCCGCGAAGTCCTGGCACGGGTCAAAGCCCAGTTGCGCCGGGTCAGCATCTCGGAGATCGGCGGTGAGGACCATCCCAAGGTCATGACCTTCGGTGATCTCGAGATCGACCAGGAGGCCTACCAGGTCCGCCGCGGTGGCGACATGATTGACCTGACCTTGCGCGAGTTTGAACTTGTCCGTTTCCTGGCTAAAAATGCCGGCCAGGTCTTTTCACGCGAATCCTTGCTCGAAAAGGTCTGGGGCTACGAATACTATGGTGACGTCCGCACCGTGGATGTCACTGTCCGCCGTACACGAGAGAAGCTGGAACCAGACCAGCACAATTACCGCTACATCATGACCAAGCGCGGCGTCGGCTACTACTTTGAGAAAAATCCCCAATCAGGAGCAAATCCCTAAGCATGCAATTTTATTCCGGTCTCGCGAGCTTTTTCGCGCAGGCTTTGCCTTATGTTGCCCGTTTCCTTGCTGGCTGGCAGTTCGTGACCAACAGCTTGCACCAGATCCATCCGATTGTCTTGATTTTGGCTGTCCTTGGCCTGACCTTGCTGGTCCAGGGCTTGATCATATTTTTCGCTACACGTCACCGGCGCAAGGTCAACAACCGGACCATTTCATCCTATGTCCAACAGTTTGTCGAGGAGCGCAGCAAATCCGAAGCCATTCTGGCTGATCTGGATATCGGCGTCATTGCCTACTCCTATGATGGCCAGCTGATCAATGCCAATCCAGCGGCCCGGACGATGTTCCAGCCCCAGGGCATCCCGGACCGGCTTGATGAATTCTTCGAGCGCTACGGCCAGAACAATGGCCTGCAGGCAGCGCGTCTGCTCGGTCGTGACGACATTGTTGTCCAGGTCGTCCTGGCTGACAAGATTCTCCGCGTCCGGCTCAAGGAATCCCGCTTTGAAGAAGGCCGCAAGGCTGGCAACCTGGTCATTGTCCAGGAAATCACAGATCAGGAACGGCTGGAGAAACAGCGCAAGGAATTTGTCGCCAATGTTTCGCACGAGTTGAAAACGCCCCTGACGACGATCAAGACTTATTCGGAATCCCTGCTGGACTGGGGCCTTGATGAGAAGAATGACGATGGCATTCGCAAGGACGTCCGTCGGATCCATGATGATGCCATCCGGATGGAGCATCTGGTGGCGGATCTGCTGCTTTTGTCGAGCATCGACAGCAAGGGAATCCGGGTGCGCATGGAGCAGCAGGACCTGGCCGCCATGGTGCGCCAGACAGTCGACCGCCTGATGCACCAGGCGCTGGACAAAAACATTGTCCTGGAAAGCTTTGCGGTTACGACCATTCCACCCATTTACGCAGACCGTTCTTCTGTAGAACGCATTCTGGTCAATCTGATTTCCAATGCGATCAAATACACCGACAAAGGTGGTACAGTCAAGGTCTACATTGGCCACCTGATTGATGACGTCTATGTCAAAGTGGTCGACACGGGTTTTGGCATTGAAAAGGAACATCTGCCGCATATTTTCAACCGCTTTTACCGGGTCGACATGACCGGTTCGCGCATGTTTGGCGGCACTGGCCTGGGCCTTTCGATTGCCCGTGAGCTGGCTGAACTGCATGGTGGTAAAATTACAGTTGACAGCACCCTTGGCAAAGGTACAGAATTCTCTGTGATCCTGCCCAGTGCTGAAAAAATCTATCGTGACACCTTGACAGCGATCCATGATGGCCTCACCAGCCAGAGCCTGATTCACCAGTCCGCCTTGCGCGACCTGGAAGACTGTGCCCGCGATTGTTTTGACCCTGAAAAGGACCTGGAATCCCTGGATCCCGAGCAACGCGAGCTGCTGCTCAATCGCTTGAATGACACCGTCGGAGTCCCGACATGACGCCGATAACCGTCCGGGTCCAGCCCCCAGCTGTCACTTTGCCTGACCCGGCTAACCTTGATGAGAAAAGAGGAATTCCCTTGGCCAGTTATCTTGTACGAGGCGGTAACCGCCTGACCGGAGATGTGACGATCAGCGGCTCGAAAAATGCCGCACTGGGGATCATTGCCGCGGCCACCATGCTGGATGGTCCCTGCAAGATCGAGAATATCCCGGACGTTGCCGATATCAATGTCCTGCTGGAAATCATTAAGGCCCTCGGCGCGGAAATCCGCCGCGATTCCGAAGGCAGCTTGTATATTGACCCGCAACCGATCCACACCTATGTGGCTGAGCACGAGCGCGTGCGCAGCATCCGCGGCTCCTACTATTTGCTCGGTGCCATGCTGGGCCGATTTGGCAGTGCCTCGATCCTGATGCCCGGCGGCTGCAATTTCGGCACCCGGCCGATCGACCAGCATATGAAAGGCTTCGAAGCGCTCGGTGCCCATGCCACGATCGAACATGGCCGGATCTCGCTCCATGCCGATACCCTCAAAGGTGAAAACATCTTCCTCGACGTCGTCAGCGTCGGAGCGACGATCAACATCATGATCGCGGCAACAAAAGCTGAAGGCACGACGGTCATCGAAAATGCCGCCAAAGAGCCACATATCGTCGACGTCGCCAACTTCCTGAACACGATGGGCGCCAACATCCGTGGTGCCGGCACCGATGTCATCCGCATCACCGGTACGCCGGTGTTGCCCGCAGGCTGCTCCTACGCGGTCATTCCGGACCAGATCGAAGCCGGCACCTACATGATCGCCGCCGCCATCACCCGCGGTGACGTCACGGTCCATGGCCTGATTCCCAAGCATATGGAACCCTTGTCTGCCAAGCTCGAGGAAATGGGAGCCCAGCTCGACGTCGGCGACGATTCCATCCGGGTCTGGATCGACCCCGAGGAGAACCTCCAGCCGGCCAGCTTCAAGACGATCCCGTATCCGGGCTTCCCGACCGATCTGCAACCGCAGACCACGGTCATGCTCTGCACGGTGCCTGGCACCAGCCGCATGCTTGAGACCGTCTGGGACAATCGCTTCCAGTATGTCGACGAACTCAAGATGATGGGCGCCCAGATCATGACGTCCGGCCAGATGGCGATCATCGAGGGCGTCAACCAGCTGACCGGAGCCGTCGTCACCGCCCGTGACCTGCGCGCCGGGGCTGCCATGGTTTTGGCCGGCCTGGTGGCTGAAGGCACGACCGAAGTCACCGATATTGCAAAAATCGAGCGCGGCTATGAAAATTTCATCCATAAGCTGCGTTCGCTTGGCGCGGACATTACGCGCGTCGAAAATTGAACCACGTCAAAGTCTGCGCGCTTCGGAGCGGGTCGAGCGGCAATGCGATCTTTGTCAGCAGTGGCAGCACCCGGATCCTGATCGATGCCGGAGTCAGCCTGCGCGATATTGAGCATGCTCTGCAGGAAATCGGCGAAGACGCCAGCCAGCTGACCGGCGTGCTGGTGACACATGAACACACGGATCACGCCCGGTCGGTCGGAGCACTGATGCGCCGCCACATGGTTCCGCTCTATGTCAACGGAGGAACCCTGCAGGCTTTGCGCAGCACACTAGGCAAGGTCCCCGAAGACCTGATCCGGCCTTTTGTCAGCGGTGTTGACTTTATCGTCGGCGACCTGTCTGTCGCCGGCTACCGGACCTCGCACGATGCGGCTGAATCCGTCGCTTTTAAAATCGATACCGAGCACGGCGCCGTTGCAGTCTGCACCGATCTTGGCTGGCCAGAGCCACAGCTGCTCAATGCACTGAGCGGTAGCCGGATCATCCTGGTTGAGTCCAACTACGACCCCGTCATGCTGGCTGCCGGCTCCTATCCACCGCCTTTAAAACAGCGCATCGCCGGGGATTTCGGCCATCTGTCCAATGGCGACAGTGCCAAGGCAATTCTACATTTCCTGTCCCGCGGCACCCAACGCTTCATCCTTTCCCACCTGAGCAAGGAGAACAATTATCCAGAGCTGGCCCTGCAGACGGTGCGAGACCATCTCCAGGCGGAAGGTGCCCTGATCGGCCGCGACCTCGATGTCGCTGTCGCCCGGCGTTTCACGACCAGCGAACCTGTCATCTGGTGAACATCCGTATCATTTCCCCCGGCCGTGTCCGCGAGCCCTACCTGCGCGACGCCATCGAAGCGATGCGTCGTGATTTGGCGCGCCATTGCCCGGTCGAGCTCATTGAAGTCGAGGATAGTCCCGACAACTGGCCGGTCGAAAAAGCGCTCACGGTCGAAGCTGAGCGCATCCGTGCCCGTTTGCGGCCGGGTGACTACATCGTTGCGCTCGACCTTGCTGGCCAGTGGGTCAAGCCCGACAGCGAGGGCACGATCCGCCCCCAGCTCGAGCGCTGGCGCAGCCAGGCCCAGGGCGACCTGGTCTTTCTGATCGGCGCTTCCAATGGCCTGGCTCCCGACCTCCTGCGCAGCTGCCGCGAACGCATCCTCCTCTCCCAGATGACCTTCACCCACCAGATGGCAAGATTAATCCTGCTCGAAATCCTCGTCAAAGCCTGGCGCTGTAGCGTTTGATGGAAGGTGTACAAAAAAGGGACCGGGTCTCGATATCGAAATTCGATATCGAGACCCGGTCCCTTTTTTGGCAAAGTTGAAGGGGCTGGCCGGATGTGGACGAATCCAGCCAACCCCTTCGGGTAAAGGGGAGAAGGTGGGCCCCGTTACGCTTTGCTTGTGGTTAGTGGTCTAATTAGATTTTCTGGTGGCCGAAGCGGCCCATTCTACGGCCCATGGTACCGCTGGTCGAGGGCGACGGGCTACCTGGCCCAGGGCTATTGGTCATCTCAGCGGTCGATTCAGACTCGGTTGTACTCGAACTTTGGGTGCTCGTTTGCCGCTGCGTGGATGGCGCTGGTTCATTGCTGGTACTGGTGGAAAAATCTGTCTGTTGGCTGCCCTGTAGTTCTGAAGTGCTTGATTCAGAAGAGGCAGTTGCGCCTTGGGTCTCAGAGCTGGGTTCCTGACTGGAACCTATTACAGATTCACTATTACTTCCGCTGCTTTGAGCATTCTCAACGACCATGCTTGTTGACTGCGTTGCCGGAGCGCTCTGTTCGCTTGTTCCCACCACAGAATCGGATGGAGTCAGGACTGATTCAGTCAACAGCTCCTCGATCGACGTGACTCTGGTAACTTCTGGGGACAGCAAGGTATGCACGAGGATAGACAGTGGGGTTGACTGGATGCTCGTTGCATCCCATGGCTGGCTGAAGCGATTCGACTTGACCAGCAGCATCTGTCTGCCTATGGTCAGGTGATTGGCTTTGGCTTGAGCAACCAGGTGAAAATCGCTGGAATAGGCTACATGGACATCGAGGCCAGACAAGATACCAGTTCCATTGTGGCCATTGATTGCCTCCAGTGGTTCTCGCATCCGCTCCGTCTTTTCCGGGAACACGGCGGAAATCAGGATCGTCTCCTGGCTGAGATCGGTTTCCTCGGCGAGCCTGGCCAGCCACAAATTGACAGCCTGTTGCCACGGTTCTCCTTGGAGGGGCAGATCATTGGCCAGAGCTGCTGAGGCTTCATCTAGCACCTCAACAGAAAAGACATTTAATTCTGGATCGAGTAGTAGTTGTACACTGGGTTTGACATCAACCGAGACATAGGCGTAAACCAGATCTTGCTTGACCATACGGGCTGACCACAGCGCTATGGCAACAAAGACCAGCAGTGCAACGGCGGCCATAGCCGGACGAGCGAGGCGATACCAGTCATAACGGAGCGGTTCCAGGCCAGGCGCTTCGAGCCAGATTTCCTTGCCTGCAACCATGTCAGGTGTCAGAGGCAGCCGCAACAGCTGGCAGTCTTGAGTAAAGACCACGGCGTACCGTTTGTCGATCGACAAGACGGTTCCCTTTTTCATTGCGGACACCCCCTTTCAAAGACACTGAGGTATCCCTGGATGGTTTCGAACGAACTTTTCATCAGCAAGGCCAGGAAAATGATACTGGCCCGGTTTTTTTCGATGGTCTTGATGGACAAGTGGCATCTGGTAGCCAGCTCTTTGCCCGGGAGATGATGCGACTGTACCATTTGGTTATATAGAATCGGATCAGACGAAATTTGACGGGCAACCCGGATACACAGGCAGCGGCTGTCCTGGTGCTTGGGAAAATGGCTGGCCAGGCTGGTCAGTTTGAACCCGAACTCTTGCAAGTGCAGTTCCAGATCTACCATTTCCTCAGCAAATTCAAGATTATCCTGGACATCTTCGCTATGTGGATCTGGTAATCGCTCTTCGAGCGTCAGTCCATCTTCGCAGTCTTGCTCAGCCAGCGAGATGGTTTTGTGATTCAACTTCTGCTTGCGCATCCAGTCATAGATCCGGTTGCGGATGACCAGGTAGGCAAACGATTCGAATGATGCTGAACTGTCGAGGCGATATCGATCGATGGCGTCATTGAAAGATTCCAGTGCGATCTCGAATTCATCCTCCTGTTCCACAAAATAGACATGAGTGATCTTGGCGACCGCTCGCTTGATAAACGGCAAACGAGCGGTGATGAATTGCTCGCGCAACTCACCATCACCTGACTGAATCCGTCCGATAATTGATCCGGTATCTCCAGCCAAAGGATCCATTGTTTTGCCCCATCCGGAACAGCAAGACCCTCACTTCTATATACGCACGATTTCAAGCATTTGAGAGGGTATGCAAAAAAACGCCTGTGTGAAATAAGTGGATACAACTGGCATCGCCTGGTTTGAATATTAAAAACCGGTACAAAATCATCATATCACGTTTGTTGTGACAAATATTTAGTTGATTTTTACATATTATTAAGAGCGGCTCCTGTTTGGCAACAGAAGCCGCCCTGATATGGTTAAATAATAAAGCTCAATGCGAGTTTACTTTTTCCGGCCGCCATTGCTATTCGGTAGTTTGACATCCACGTCGATCCAAGTTGCCCATTGTCCGTTGATATAGGCGACGCCTTCCTTTTTGCTGGAAAGGCCTTCGGCCATTAACCCATAGCTAAAGACATAATGTTCATCATTATTGATGATCGCGTTGGACAATGAGATCAAAGGATCATTGAGATAGAAGTAGATGCGGTGAGTGCCCGGTTTTTGCGGAATCCAGCCACCACCTGCCGAGGCAAAATTCATCTTCCCGCTGGGGCCGATTGCGGGCTCAATGCCAATTTCATAGAACTGATCGCCGTCAAATACCTCGACCCGGAATTTGTTGGTCAGAACGGTCGCGTAATAGCTTTCGAACGTGGTCTTGTTCGTGCCGTAGACTTCATCGGCTGAACTGGGGTAGTCGAGACAAGCCATCTTGTATGCGGTCATCAGCTGATCTGAAGGCAATTTGGTGTAGAGATAGAGCTCGACTGGGAAGCGATAGCCAACCAGAGGGTCAGTTGTCTCGAGTGGATTGCCCCAGTCGACAAAGTCGATATTGACAAGGGTATCGGACCGTTTCCAGTCTGCCTGCCAGGCATTTTTGTACGTCTGAACATTTGCTGTATCCCAGTACAGGTTGTCCAGTAGTGTTTCCGGCATGGCGACTTGGGGGAGGATTGCCAGTGCTTCAGGCGTGAACTCGGAGGCATGGGGGTACCACAAGCCATTGTCATGTAGCCATGTGGTCATCAAAACCGGAATAGAGGTGTCGACAAGACCATCTGGAATGGACTCCCGGGTCACATTGTTGATGAGATCAGCTGTATAGTATCCATCGGTTTCGTTGCCATAGATGATGTACTCCGTATAATACTCCGGTGTGTCATCCGGCGGATCCACTTGGCCCAGATATTCATCGGGATGTGTTTCGTTGAAGCTTGCGGTTACCGGCAATGGAACCAGAGCGCCTTCAGTGTCATAAAATAGTTCTCGTTCACTGCCGTCAAAGATACCATCCGCATCGGCATCCAGCCATTGCTTGGTGTAGAACAGTTCGACATCGTCTGTGATTACAACAGGCGTGGATAGATTGTTGTAGGGCGCATCCAGCAGTTGCACAGCGTCACCGCCGATGAGGTTGATTTCATACACGTACGTATCATTATCTGTTACAGACGAGTCTTCCGGTTGGTTTGATGCAATTCCATCGTCATAGAGCGCGGTGACCGTTGCGGAATAGGTGACAGACTTATTTGTGATATCGCCCAGGGTTAAATAATAGATTGCGTCCAGATAGGTAATCTCTTCACCAGGCGACAGCACCCCATCAGCAATCGTCAACGTCAATCCTGGATCAGCAAAGAACGTCTCGTTGTCGGTCAACACGATGGTGGTCAAATCTTCCGTTCCTGTGTTAGTGACCGAAAAGTCAAAATAGATGGCATCTCCAGCGGTAACGGAACCATCAGCAATTACATCGACAAATTCTCCAGTGACAGCAAGAGAAATTGCTGCGAATTCCAATAGATCGAGCTGGGTCACTACAGAAGCAGTTTTGGAAACGTCAGTTAACCCGCCTGTGCCGGTGGCCGTCGCATTATACACAAATGTCTCATCGACCAGATCCTCTGCAGTCAAGGTATAAGTGGCACTACCAGTGTCCGTTGCCGCAACCGCCAGCGTGGTTACGATTGGATCACTCCAGATAACGGCTAAGTCACCGGTTACCTCGACACCTGTCAGCTCGACATTGCCAATGTTCGAGACGACGAAAGTATAAGTGATGGTATCGCCGACACCGGCATAGCCGTCGACGTTGACATCGTTAAAGACTGCAGAGACTACCAGATCAATAGCCGGTGCTGGTTTGATTTTTTTAGCGAATGCGGTGCTGCTGGTGAGTGAGATCATCAGCACGATAGATAGCAAAACTGAGATCATTTTATATTTCTTTTTCATATAGATGTCTCCCCTATGCATGTTGCAACAGTGCGTGATGGATGGTGCTTGGACCCCGACAGGGATTTGACTCGGTCGGGGTCCATTTTGACGGCTCTTAGATCATGGCTCGGTTTCAACAGGTTTGTTTCTGACTTCTATGACGCCTCGATTGCGCATGATCCGGCGGAAAATGGCATCACTGTTGTGCTCACCGCTTTCCGGATCTACGCCGCTCTCATTCCAGATGGCGTAGAAGATCGATCCGTCTGGAGTCATCCGGATCTGGGCTTCCGCCTGGGCGGGTTGCCAATCGCCGCGATCCTTGGCCAGCCAGTCCCAGACCTCGACTTCTTGGCCAGCGAATTCACTCTCGCTAACCGGGTTGATGATCTTTGTTTCCGTATAGTAGCTCTCGCCTTTGTTCATGCTGTAGCTGTAGTACAGGTCCAGCGGTTCACCTGTGCCTTCGTCATCGTCGTAGTCGTCGTTGGTGTTGGTATCGACATTTTCCTCAGTTCCGTAGGTCACCCAGAATGCGTTCGGATTCTGGATGTCCTCTGGATAGCGGCCGCCGGCAATCGTGCCTGGAACACCGACGAGACGAGGTTCGATGATGCTTTCTTTGTTGTTGCGTAGCTTGGAAAGGTTCTGTGCCGGTTCAAATGCACCTGCTCCGTAGGTGGATACTTCGGCGTAGAAACCACCGCCGTCATCTGTGGAGTTGCGGAAAATGTTGGTGTGGGTCACGCCATTGCCAGCGGGATCGGTTGTCCAGGTTTGCCCGCCAGTAAATGACCGCCGGACGTACAAATCATATTTATCGTTGCCATTGCGGGAAGCGGTCCAGTTGGGTGTCCACGTATAGGCAACAGCCAGGAAGTCACCGCGGAGGAAACCGCGATGGGCGCGGGCGTCGTCGTTGTCGTAGGCACTGGTGTGGTCATTGAGATTCTCCGGACTTTGGCTCCAGCGCAACATCTTGATGCGTGGCTCGCCATCGTCGTTGTAATAGGTTTCCGTTTGGGTCGGTGTGATGCTGCTGATGTTCTGGATATCATTTTTCACCAGATATTTGATCTGGTAGGGATTACCATCCCCTGTCACAACCCAGCGCTGCATGATGATATCGGACGGGCGGCCCTTGCCATCTTCACCCATTTTGTACAGGGCGACCATGACGGTTTTGCTTTCACCCATGTTGTCCTTGGACTGCACCAGGAAACGCGGGCGGCGGGCATTCTGGTAGGCGGGGATTTTTTGACCCAGGTAATCATAGATCAGGTTGCCCTCAGCGTCAGTAAGATAGATCGTATGGCCGCTGGCATCTGTTTCAGGCGGATTGAGGATCGTTCCGGCGCTGACTTTTTCCAGCGATTGGAAATTGGCGCTATGGTAGATGACATTCTTGCCCAGGTCAGCGTAATACTTGTCGGTTCCTTCACCGTCATGTTCTTCTTCACTG
>DIGA01000033.1 GCA_002419365.1 Mageeibacillus sp. UBA5734
TGCTGTCAGACTTGCACGCTGAATGGCTGCGCCTCAAGCCAGAGCGTATCGCGCAGGCCCTGGCAGCCGAAGAGTTCGACCTGGTGCTTTTTGCCGGCGACCTGACCGGCCGCCATCATCGACCCGATCGAGCCAAGCCTTGGCTCGATGCCCTGGCGGTCGTCTGCCAGCGTCTGGGTAAAGCCTGCTATGCCGTACCCGGCAATCACGATTCGCCAGCATCGCTCGATTTGCTAGGCCGGGCGGGTTTTACGATTCTCAAAAACGACAGCCATGTCATTCGTGACCGGTCAGGCCGGGACTGGCTCCTGATCGGACTCGACATCCTGAAAAAAGGCCAGCCCGACTTTGCGCAAGCTTTGAAACGCACAACCGCCTCCGGTTACGCTTCCAGTTCGGCAGCTGGTGCAGGACTCAGGACAGCCTCCGGTGCGGCATCCGGTACAGAGCCCTGGATTGACGCAAGGGCATCGATCCCGCCCGAGCGGCGAATCGTCCTGGCCCACAATCCGGACACTTTTTTTCTGGTTCCTGCCGGACAGGCTGGATTCTTCCTCGCCGGCCATTTCCATGGCGGCCAGATCTACCTGCCTTTCCACTTGGAATTTTTTATCTTGAGGCGGGAAAAATTGGGCCGGATGGGGTATCATAAGGGAAGTTTTGCTTTGAATGGTCTCACCGGCTACATCAGCCGCGGGCTGGGCTCCGTCCTTTTTCCCTTGCGGCTGGGATCGATGCCAGAACTGGCAATCCTGGAACTCCGGCCTGCCACACAGGCTGCCACAGCCCAAGAGCAGGAAGTGAAGCAATAGCACGATCATATATATCCCTGGAGGTTTTACGACTTTGAAAGAATCCATCATGCAGCTCCTCGAAACCTGGTTTGGCAATTCCCATGCCCTCGTCGTCCTGATCGGCTCCGCCATCCCGATCACGGAAATGCGCGCCACCATCCCCGCTGGGATCCTGATCTGGGGTCTCAATCCCTGGCTGGTCATGCTCCTCGGCTTCGTCGGCGCCCTGCTGCCTGTTCCCTTCCTGCTCCTCTTTTTCTCCAGCGTTCTCAAATGGTTGCACAAATTCCCGGCCTTGAACGGGCTGACCCAATTCATCGACAATAAAATCCAGAAAAATGTCCACCACTTTGAAAAATCGTCCGAGGCAGCCCTGATCTTGTTTGTGGCGATTCCCCTGCCAGGAACCGGCTTGTGGACCGGCAGTGCCGTCGCTTCCTTCCTTGGCTTCAAATTCTGGCGTTCTTTTATCTGCGTCGCAGCCGGTGGTGCCCTTTCTGCCATCGTCCTGACCATTCTGTCCGTTTTCTTCAGCACGGTCTTGTAAAGCTTTCAGGAGGCTCGTATGGAAAAGGTCCGGGCATTTTTAAAACGCAAAAACATTGTGTTTTCGGCGCATCGGTATGGCGTCGAGGCCATGGGTGCGATGGCGCTGGGCCTGTTCTGCTCGCTGTTGATCGGCACCATTCTCAATACGATCGGGACCCAGACGGGGTATGCAGCCCTGAATACGATTGGCGGCTATGCCAGCGCGATGTCAGGCCCAGCGATGGCGATCGCGATCGGCTATGCCTTGCAGGCGCCACCCCTGGTCCTCTTCTCACTGGCCACCGTCGGTCATGCCTCAAACCAGCTCGGTGGAGCCGGCGGCCCACTGGCGGTCCTGGTCATTGCCATCCTGGCAGCCGAATTCGGCAAAGCTGTCGCCAAGGAAACCCGGGTCGATATCCTGGTCACGCCGCTGGTCACCATCCTCGTCGGCGTTGGACTGGCTGCCTGGTGGGCGCCAGCGATCGGTGCGGCAGCAGCATCGGTCGGTCATTTCATCATGTGGGCCACCGAACTGCAGCCCCTTGTAATGGGCACCCTGGTCTCCGTGACCGTTGGCATCGCCCTGACACTGCCGATCTCCAGTGCGGCTATCTGTGCCGCCCTCGGCCTGACTGGCCTGGCCGGAGGTGCCGCCCTGGCTGGCTGCAGCGCCCAGATGGTCGGTTTTGCTGTCCTCTCCTTCCGTGACAACAACTGGGGCGGCTTTTTTGCCCAGGGCCTGGGCACCTCGATGCTCCAGATGGGCAACATTGTCCGAAATCCGCGCGTCTGGCTGCCGGCGATCCTGACCTCAGCCATCACCGGCCCGGTCGCTACCGTCGTCTTTGGCCTGCAGCAAAACGGACCGGCGATCGCCTCGGGCATGGGCACCTGCGGACTGGTCGGTCCGATCGGCGTCTACACCGGCTGGATTTCTGACATCGCTGCCGGCAACAAAGCGGCCATTGGCGCGATGGATTGGCTGGCCCTGGCAGTCATCGTCGTTGTCCTGCCAGCCATTCTGACCTGGGCCTTTGGCCTCTATTTCCGCAAAATCGGCTGGATCCGGGAGGGCGATCTGAGACTGGGCTGAATGAAGGTCATTTAAGGTCAGTTAACAAAAATATTACCGCGTCCTAATCTGGAGCCAACCTTTTGCTGAAATAATGGTACTGATCAAGCGATCGGTAAAATTTTAGTGAATGGATCCTGGAGGAACGATCTCATGGTAAAGGTCCTTTTTGTCTGTGTTCATAATTCTGCCCGGAGCCAGATGGCCCAGGAATTCCTCAATAATCTGGGCAAGGGCAAATTCATCGCCGAAAGTGCCGGTCTCGAACCCGGAGTGATCAATCCACGAGTCGTTCAAGTCATGCAGGAAGTCGGCTTTGATATTTCGGCCAATCCCTGCAATTCGGCTTTTGACTTTTTCAAACAAGGCCGCCAGTATGATCTTGTGATCACGGTTTGTGACCAGGTCAATGGTCAACGCTGCCCGATCTTCCCTTCCGCGAAAGCCACCCTGCACTGGAGTTTTGCAGATCCATCCAGTTTTGAGGGCAGTGAAACGGAGGTTCTGCAGCAGACCCGCGAGGTGCGTGACCAGATCAAAACACGCATCGAAGAATTCATCCGCGTCTACAACATCGATTGATCGAAAGCCAGTCAGCGGAGCTCTTTGAATTTCAGTGCCAGCATGGTGCGGGAAAAACCTGCGGCAGCATCGACGCCTGGATCTTACGAGCGACATTGAGCTCGGCGCTGATCCGCTCCTTCTCCCCGGTGATGGTTTTTAAATTGATCATGTAGCTTTTCAGGCCGCTTGTTATGTCAAGGATGCTTTCAGACAGTCATTCAATCTGGTTGTCTCTTCGTCATGGTCCGCATCTGCCGCGTCACCGATGACGCCGGGGGTATTGATAGCTGTAAAAAAATCGGGATTTTCTGCCAGAATAGCCGAACTCGTGGCGCTGATGACATAGTTCATGGTCCTGAAGACAGCCGGATCCGGAAAATGGATCACATGGACAAAGTATCCATACCCCCCAATGAAAGTTGCCAGACGCAAGGCAAATCGCGTGCAAAGCAAGGTCAGCCGGGTTTGCAGTTTCCTGCGTCTATTTTGATCCGGTTTCATCTATGATTTAAATTCCTTCCCAAAATCCAGCACCTTGCGGTCAGCCAATTCACTCCGACAGGCCGGTTTGGTCATTGACGATTTCGATCACACCGCCGCTCACTTTGTCGAGTTCTTCGTCTGACTTTTTCTCGATGGATGGTTTTCCTTCGTCCATTTGAAACCTCCTTCGCATCCTGCCTGGATGGTTCCTGTCAGTGTGACAGACTTTTGTAAATTCGAGGCCAGTCTCTATTACGATCTTGTTAACAATGCGAGGTCTGGTCTGGCAGGTCCTGATTCCCTACGCAAACTGGCCTGATCAAAACACATGGTTTCGACCAGTTTGATCAGGCCAGTTTGCGTAGGAACTGAATTTGCACTGACAGAATCTCGCTTTGGTGGTGTCTAGAAAATTTCTTACCGTAACGCTTGTACCACTTTTTATCTTGATTTCAAGATATTTCTCGGGTATTATCTTGATATCGAGATAAACAACCCGCGAGTCACAGAAAGGAGGCAGCCCCATGAGCCAAGACAGTCTGAAACTGGTCATCGCCCTGGCCCGGGCGCACACCGCACTGTTTAACCGGATCGAGAAAAATGTCCAGCAGTTTGGCCTGACGACCAGCGAATTTGGTGTCCTCGAGCTTCTGTATCACAAAGGCGACCAGGCAGTCCAGGCGGTGGCGGAGAAAATCCTCGTGACCAGCGGTACCGTGACCTACGTGATCGATAAGCTGCAGAAAAAAGGTCTGGTTCTGCGCCGCCAATGCGAGACCGACCGCCGAGTTTTTTACGTGACCTTGACCGACGAAGGCCGATCCCTCATCGCCAAAATTTTCCCCCAGCACGAACAATTCCTGGATGACCTGTTCCAAGGCATCGCTGCCGATGACAAGCAGCAGCTGATCCGCCAATTGGCACAGGTCAAGACAGTGATTGACCGCAAGGAGGCATCCCCCGATGATCCGCAAACTTGACCACCAGAACATGGGCCGCAGCAACCTCGGCTGGCTGCAAAGCCTGTTCCACTTCTCTTTTGCCGACTACCACAACCCTGCCAATATGAACTTTGGCGTCCTGCGGGTCGTCAACGATGACCTCGTCCAGGCAGGGACTGGATTTGCCACCCACCCGCACCGCGACATGGAAATCATTTCCTATGTCATCGACGGCCACCTGACCCACGGTGACAGCATGGGCAATCAGAACACGATCACGCGCGGCCATGTCCAATACATGAGCGCCGGCACGGGCATCCAGCACAGCGAATACAACTGGGGCGAACAGACCGCCCGCTTCCTGCAGATCTGGATCCTGCCCGACCGCAGAGGCCACATCCCCCAGTATGGCGATTACCGCTTCGATTGGGAGGCACGGCACAACCAGTGGCTCCAGATCGTTTCCAGCCCCGCTGGCACAGCTCCGATCAAGATCCACCAGGACGCCAACCTGTTCGTGCTCGAACTGGACCCCGGCAGCAGCATCGATTTCGAACTTGCACCGGATCGTCAAGCTTACTTGATCCAGATCGAAGGCACCTCACTTGCCAATGGTATCGCCCTCAACACCCGCGACGCTGCAGAAATCAGCGCTGAAACCATCACATTGGAAGCCCAAACGAAATCCCATTACATCCTGATCGAAATGAAACAACAATAATTTTTTGGAGGAACTCATCATGGAAAAAGTCAAATTAGCCATCGTCTACTACAGTGCCACCGGCATCAACTACCAGCTCGCCCAGTGGGCAAACGAAGCCGCCCAGGAAACCGGCGCCGAAGTCCGGCTCGTCCGCATCGCTGAGACCGCACCCGATGCGGCCATCGATTCCAATCCAGCCTGGCGGGCCAACGTCGACAACACCGCCCATATCCCGGAAGCCAGTTCCGACGACCTCGACTGGGCCGACGCCATCCTCTTCTCCGTTCCGACCCGCTTTGGCAACATGGCCGCCCAAGCCAAAAATTTCATTGACCGCCAAGGTGGCCTGTGGGCCCAGGGTAAGCTGACCAATAAAACCGTCAGTGCCATGTCTTCAGCCCAAAACCCGCACGGCGGCCAGGAAGCCACCATCCTCTCCCTCTACACCAGCATGTTCCATTGGGGCGCCATCGTCGTCGCACCTGGCTACACCGATGGCTCAGTCTTCAAAGCCGGCGGCAATCCCTACGGCACCTCCGTGTCCCAGGGCGCAGATGGCAAACCGGTTGAGGACGTCCGTGACGCCGTAGCCCACCAAGCCAAACGCCTGATCGCAGTAACCGCCCAGCTCAAAGCCGGCGCTGGCGCCTGAAGAGAGACGGATTGAAGATTGACATACTGGTAGCGTGATCCAATCGACTGAGACGCTTCTTAATCTCGATTCTTTCAGGACCATCACGAAAGCCCTGGCACTCGCCAGGGCTTTTTCGCGCGAGTGACCAGGCCCGGTGTAACAAAATCAAGCGAACCTTCCTGTATAATCAAATGAAGTGTCAGGAGGGAAGCGTATGAGCTATGATGTCATTGTCATTGGTGGTGGATTATCTGGTTTGACGGCAGCCAGTCTTCTGGCCAAGCGGCAACTTTCCGTCGCTGTGGTCGAGAAGAGCTACAACCCGGGTGGTTCGTGCGGCATTTTCAAGCGTGGCCATGTGACCTTCGACATCGGTGCGGCCATGTTGTATGGGTTTGGTGAGAAAGGCTTCAACGCCCATCGCTTTGTCTTCAATGCCCTCGAGGAGCCGATCGAAGTGATCCGCCACGACCTGCTGTACTGTGTCAATTTCAAAGGCCGGCGGATCCGTTTTTTTGCCGACATCGATCGATTCGCCGACGAGCTGTCCGATGTATTCCCGGCTGAGCGGGATGCCATCCACCGTTTTTATCGTGACCTGCATCAACTCTACCAGCATGTGATGGTGGAGACACCCAGCTATGTCACGGCCGACGAAACCGACCGCAAAACGGCGCTGAAAAGTCTCCTCCGGCATCCGGTCTCCTATGCCCGGTTCCTCGGCTACTTGAACAGGAGTGCCCGCAGCCTGCTAACCCGCTATTTCAAGGATCCGGAGCTGTTCAAATTTTTCGACAAGCTGACATCGACGTATTGCTATGCCACGCTCGAAGAGGCTCCTGCGGTTCTGGCAGCGGTGATGTTTGTCGACAACCACATCGGCGGCAGCTATTACCCCGCCGGTTCGACCCTCTTCTTGCCTGGCAAACTGGAAAAAGTGATCGAAGAGAACGGCGGCGAGATGGTCCTCGAAGCAGAGGTCGTGGCGATTGATTTTTCCAATGGCAGGCCCAGCGGCGTGACGCTGGCTGACGGACGGACATTGACGGCAGACCAGATCATTTATTCGGGCACAGTCTGGAACTTGTATGGCAAGCTGATCGATCCAGCCCTGAGCACGGACGAGCAGCGTCAATGGGCGGCGGGCCAGGTACCCACCTACCCGAGCGTGGTGCTGTACGCCGTCATCGACCGCTCTGTCATTCCCGAGGACACGGCCCCGATCGAGATGCTCGTAGGAAATCCCGACCAGCTCGACGAAAGCGAGATCACGGCTTATCTGCTGAGCATCGACGACCGGACCCTCTGTGACGAAAATGAGCATACCGTGCTGGCCATCGGTCCGAGTTTTGAAGACTGGGACCAGGCCGATCCCCTCGCTTACCAGCAAAAAAAGCAAAAAGAGCAGGAGCGGCTGATCGGGGTCCTGGAGCAGCGCTTCCCGGGGTTTTCACGGGCTGTGCGCTCAGCCGAAGTCGCCACCCCACGCACCATCGAACGGTACACACTGAAAAACGGCGGTGCGGTCGCCGGACCCAAGCAGATGCTCGGGCAACATCTGTTCCACCGCCAACACACGCGCACCAGCTGGGACAACCTGTATTGCTGTGGCGAATCGACCGTCATGGGCACCGGAACACCGACGGTCACGACGTCCGGGATCTCAGCCGCCAACGCCGTACTGAAACAGCGTGGTCTGGAGCCCTTCGTCTACCAAAAAGATCAGGAAAATTTTGTCAGGATCGTGGAAAAGCCGTTTCTGGCCGAGCAGCTTCATGCCGGTGTGGCTGAACCCGAGCGCACGGTCATGCGCCAGGCCCTGGGCTGCCGCCTGTGCGAACATCCATCCTGCACCGCCGGCGAGACCACCGACATCCGCGGCATCCTGCGACGGGTGGCAGTCGGCAATTTCACAGGGGCCCGCAAGCTCTGGCAAAAAGCCCCCGCTGGGCCAGAAATGCTCGAGCTATTCGAGTCGCGCTGCATCCGGGCCCAGGGCGTCGAAGGGCCGGTCCCAATCCGTGAAATCATCCGCTATCTGTAGTTTCTGTCTGAAGATGAAGTTGAACGAGCCTTCGCGAGGAGACATTCAGACTCGCCGGACAGGCCGACCTTCGATGTAGCCACGATACCCCTGTGGTTCCAGCTGGAAACGGGGTGCCTCATCATCGGCCCAGGCAAATCCATACAAGCCCGGATCATAGGTGGCCATGATGTCCCAAAGCGAGCCAATGGCCGCTTCATAATCTTCATCCTTGAAGGGCGGGCCTTGGAAAACCATCACCAGGCACGGTTGCAGTTCAATGCGGTCATACCCCTCCGGTATGGGTCCGCTGTAATCAACAGGCACTTCGACCCCCTGGACATACTCGGACGTACTTGGGTGCTGCAGAGAAGCAGGCAGCCAGAATCCAGCCGGCTCATACAGTGCGTCCTTGATTTCTGTCAGCTCGGACCAGACATCACAGCCGACTTCTTCGCAATAGGTGTAATAATCCTTAGCCTGGAACCCACGCTTCAAGATCATATGGCGCTCAGGCCGTTCAATGACTTGGATAAAAACAGTTCCTGGAAATGTAGTCAAATGGCGTCTTACCTGTCACTTGTTTGAACAAGCGGGAGGCATGATACGGAGAATAGCCACAGCTCTTGGCCAGATCCAGCAAAGAGATGGGTTGTTGTAGATGCGCATCAATATAAGCCTGCATGATGGCAACGGCCTTTTCCTGTGTCGAATCAGACATCATGCACCACCTCCTTGCCCTATGCTATCAGAATAGCATCCTGCGGGTGTTGACGCTTGACCTGCATTGCTGCCATCGCACCATTGCCATGTAGCACATGAAAAAGCCCCGGCGAAACTGGCAGCGAAGACGTTTCGAAAACACATCAACAACCGCGTGCGCTGGGGGGCATTTCAATGATCAGGGAATTTTCCGCATGAGTGACCTGGCGCCACAGCTTCCTGTTCGAGTTTAATATTGTGTTCGAGCATATAGCGGATCTCAGCATGAAATTCCGTCTCGAGTAGCGCTTCCAGTCTTTTCCGGTCGTTGTCGGTCAAAGGCTGGGCGTAGGCGGCGTATTTCTGCAGCGTTGGCAGGTCCATCTTCCAGGGGCGAAAGTCAATGCCGGTCTGGCGGCGCAGATGCTGGAGGATCTGGAAGCCGCCGGCATCGATGTCGCCGAAATGGTAGTAGGTGGCCTGGGGATTCTGGGCCTGGACTTTTACGATAAAATCGCGACGGACTTGGTTGTGGAAGCCGCCGAGGTAGATCAGGAGGCGGCCTGCACCAGTGACCAGATGGAAACTGGTCAGGTTTTCCACCGTCATGACCTCGCCCCCCGTCGCTATGATCGACTCAATGTCCGGCAGCACAGCGGCTGAGAGGGCAATGTCACCGGAGAGAACTGATAAATCGATCCGCTGGCCCCTTAAAACCAGCACACCTGCGCCTTTGAAATGGACATAGGTGGGATTTTTTACCAGGTTGAGGCTGGTCAGGACCTGGTCTTTTTCCGGAAAATCGCCATATTCAAGGAGCAAATTGACAACTTTGCTGCTGATCCGGTCGAACGCTTTGGAATCTTTGAAAATCCGGACTGAAAAATCGCGGGTGAACATCTCTGTCCGGACCTGATGCAAAGCAGCTACTGCGATCAGGATCTGCTCAAACTCGGCCAGATCGTTGCTGAAATACGCGACGGATTTGTTGACCGCGATCCGTTCGAGTTGACTGAGGCAAAAACGGTCCAGCACGTCGTTTTGCCCCTGGTACCGCGTCAATAATTCTGCCAGGGCCGACTGGATGTCCTTTTTGGGCGTCCGGTCCAGATAGCGATAGGCCAAGGCCAGGGTATCGAGATTGAGCTGGATCGACTGGCAGATCCTGGCCCGGTCCCTTTTGACAATGATCAAGTCCTGCCGTTCCAGCGTGATGATCGCCTCGTTGACAGCAGTAAAGGTATCATAATCGGCGTGATCCAGGTATTGCGGAAACAACCGGGACACGGAAACCTGGACCTTGCGCTCGACTTTGTGCTGGCCGGAAAAGCGCCGGCTCGATTCGTACTGGTCGAGAAGGGTCTCGAGAATCAGCCGGTCAGCAGACGTGTCACGGTCAGCAAGCTTGGCTTTTTCAAGCGCATTAACGCCAGTCATAGATCGTATTCCTCGATGATGCTGGTCTGCCCTTCGCGCATCGCCATCAAGATTGTGTCCACTTTTTCGCCGATCACCTCGATCTTGGCAGGCGGGGTGGCCAGGATGATCTGGAATTCGTGGCGATTGAGGAAATCCATCATGGCGCTGATCCGGTTGTCGTCCATTTTGTCGAAGGCTTCGTCGAACAGGATGATCCGGATGGTGTCGCCGGATTTGTAGAGCTGGGCAAACGAGGCAGCGATGGCAACGTAATAGGGCGTCTGTGTCTCGCCGCCGCTTTTCTCACCGTAGATGCGGGAAAAGCGCTGGACCGTGCCGTCTTGTTTTTCGACCAGGATGTCGTAATCGAGGTAGCTGCGGTAGTCCGTGTATTCCTTGAGGACCGCCTCGCCCTGGTCATCATAGGCTGTCAACTTGGCAAACAAGTCCTCCATCTCCTCGCGGTATTCGGCTTCGAACGACTGCGACCAGAGGTTGAACCCTGCCTCATTGTTTCGCGACGTAATCATCCGGTAGATGCTTTCCTTCTGCTTGTTATACGTCAACTTGAAGGTGTAGCTGTCCTCACCGTAATAGATGCCTTTGAGGGCCTTGTTGAGGTTCTTGAACTCCAGTTCGGCGTTTTCGATGTTTTCCTTGAGTCGTGCCAGGAACGATTCCCTGAACTCCAGTTGGCAGTTTTCCTTGGCCTTTTGCAAATCTGACTCGTATTTGATCAGGTCGGCTGAGACCAGCTTATGATGTTCTTCAACGTAATCTGGTATTTGTTCCACACCATCGCCGAGGTCAGCATCATAGGCGCTGCAGTAATTGACCTGGAGCTTGATCAGCTCCGTGGTCAGCGCTTGCTTGCGGGTGTAAAGGCCGGTCAGGTTGCGCGAGAAATTCTGCTGGATCACCTCCGGCGTTTTTTGCCGGATCTGCTCGGCATATTTGGCCAGCCCCTGCTCTGCGATGGCCAGGTCCTGGTCGCACAGGATCACAAAAGCCTGTTCGAGATCAGCGATCTTTGCTCCGCGCAGGTCGAACTGGCGCTGCTCGGTGGCGAGCGTCTGCTCCAGCATGCCGATCGACCGGCCCGCCTGGTCCATGTCTTTCTGCAAGCGGCCAACGAGGTGGCTGCAAGATTCGAACTGTTCCTGGAGTTGGATCAGGCTGGGATCGCTGGATGCCTTTTTCAACTCCAATGCTTCGGCCTGCAGGCGTGCTTTCAGGTTTTGCAGCCGCTGTTGCGCAGACAGGTGCTCTTCGATCTGGTCGAGCTTGCAGGCAGCCAGAGCCCGGACCAGGTTGTGCAGGCGCGCCGAATTTTGCTGGGCTGCCTGGATATCGGATTCCAGCTGGACGAGGGCTGCCTGGCGGTCTGCCAGCTGGATTTCGTAGGCACGAGCACCGATGTAGGGCGTCCGGTATACGACGTCGTCAATTTTCCGGACGGCATAGTTCTGGTACAGCATGCAGTCCGCAGTGATGGCAACTTTGTATTCCCTGAGCTGGTCGACGGATGGACAGCGGACAACGCGGTCAAGCAGGAACCGAGTGTACGCCAGGGCCCAGCGATTGTCACTGGTGACCACATAGGCCAGGGAGTCGGATCGCGGCTCGATGGGGTCGCGGAACTGCTCGCGACTGGTGTTGACCAGACCCACGGTGTGGACGTCCTTTTTAATCCGGTTGTAAACCTCGAGGGCGATCGGGTAATGTTGCGGTTCGACGATGATGTAGAAACGCTGGGTATTGAGATACCCTTCAACTGCGTTGTGCCAGGCCGGATCGGTGACTTCGAGCAGGTCGGACAAAATCCGGGCATCGCTGTGGATCCGGCGGTTGAGAAATTCCTGCTCGATCGCGGCCTTGAGCTTGATCGTATTGACCGGATAAGTCAGTTTGCGGTTTTTGAGATTCTGGATTTCCTGTTCCAACACGCTTTTCTGATGCTTAAAGGTTCGCAGCAGGTCATCCTGGCGGATCGCGTCAGCCTGGTGAGAACCCAAAAGAGTCGGCACCTCCTGCTGAAGGCGGAACAGGAGGCTGGACTTCTCTGCCGGACCTGGTGTCGCAGAGCCTAGAGCTGCCAATTCGTCGCGAGTCAGGAGCAAGATCTGGTTCTGGGCCAGCAAACGGGCTGCGTCGGCGAGTAGCTCGAGCTGGCGCGATAGTTTCTCCTGTGAGCTACTGGCAGCATCGAAATCTTTTTGCAGCAGTTCGATCCGATGCCGGGTTTCGCTGATCAATTGCGTGGCCTGACTCTGGCCCAGGGCGACTTGCAGGCCGGTCAGGCGATCCTGCTCCCGTTTCAGATCCGCACCCAGCTGCTCCCGCTGCTCATGAGCCTGCTGGAACTCGAGATGGATCTGGTAAATCTTTTTCGCCAAGGTTTCCTGATCCATTTTGAGCGCCTCGAGCTCGGCTTTGTTGATCAGGATGTCACTGACCTGGATCTCGCGCTCCCGCTGGACAATATCCTCGTGCTTGTTCAGGATGGCATCCATGCTGTCGATTTTGCGCTGGGTCAGGCGCATCAGATCCTCGAGTTCCTTGAGTGTGGCGATGTTGCTGCGCAAGGTTGCGACTTCAATCTGGCGGGCGGACAGGATGTAGCGATTGATGAAATCCTTGACATTGTCCATTGGTTTGAAAGCGAGTGATTTGGGGACCATTTCAAAAAAGCGGTCCTCGAGGTTGCCAAGGCGCTGGGAAAAGCGTTCACGCGCTTCCTTGTGCTGCTGGATCAGGCGGACTTTGGTCTGGCCATTGTAGAACTCATCGCTGGTCGAGGGGCGGTTGCCGGTGAGAAAGGACAGGTCCTCAAGTCGGCCTTCTTCCCTGAACCAGCGGACGGTGAGCAAGCTCTCCTCATCGGGCGAGTCGATCTTGACCCCGAGGGTGAAGGTACGCCCCGCTTTTTCTTCGAAAAACTCCAGTGCGACGTAGGTGATCACACTGCCCTGTCTGACATAGGTGCTGTCTTCGTTACCGGTTTTGCAGCGGACATAGCCCTTGAGGTCGCGGTTGCTCTTTTCATTGGCCGCGGTGTTGAATTTTCGCGTATTGGTGGTCAGGACGAGCTGGATGGCATCGAGCAGGGTTGACTTGCCCGAGGTGTTTTCGCCGCTGACCAGAAACGAGCCCTTGACGGCAATCGTCTCATTGACGAAATAATGCCAGTTGACCAGCCTAATCCGAGTCAGTTTCTTCATCATCAGCTGATTCGCCTCCGGTGGTGTATTGTTCGAGCTTGCTTTCAATCGCTGCATGGACCAAGTTGAGGTTGTCATTGGGCACGGCAAACAGGATCGAGGGGTAGACCAGAATCCGGGCATCGGCCAAGGTCACGTCGCGGTCCAGTGGCTGGACCAGATTGTAGCGGCGCAACAGGCGCAGCGTATCACGCAGGGTGGTCTTGTCGAGTTGCGGCCGGTTTTCCAACTTGAGCAGGCTGAATTTTTGCTGGATCTCGTCGCTCAGGAGGATGACTTCCTCGGTCAGGCTCAGTTGTTTGCGTTTTTCCACATAGAGCAAGCGCAGAATCAGCAGGAGGATGCTCTCGATTTTCTTGAGGCGGAGACGGCCGGTGCCATGGAGATTGGACAGTCCGGCCACTCCATGGGTCTCGTTAAGCTCGATCCGGTAGCCGAGCAGGTCGAAGTAGCGGCTGAACGCGTCCTTGTGCTGGACGACGAACAGGTAGTCGTTGCGGGTGTCCTCCTTTTTCTTGAGGACGAAGCAATGGTTGAGTAGCTTGTTCGCCGCCTGGCGAAACTTCTCCTGTTGGGTCGGACTTTCATTGAAAATATCCATCGAGCCTCACTGGTTGCGTTCGATCAGGAAATCGCGGAATTGGAATCCATGGATGGAGACAGTGTTGTCCAAAGGTTTGATTGTGTAAATCGATTTGCGGTCGCGTCCGTAGAGGCTGACAAAAATCAGCCGGATCAGGTCATGCCGGGACTCGAGCGGCCACGAGGAGGCCAGGCTGGACTGGCCCACTGCGAGACGGGAAGTGACTTCCAGGTTGATGTTCTTGTGTGAAAAGCGGCGTCGGCTTCGCTCTTGCACAGCCAGGCGGCGCAGCGCGCGCTCTTCGTCAGACAGGCCGAGGGAGTCGCCGAGCACTTCCGGCACAGCCATTTTGCGGCTGATCGGCACAGTGTGCAAGGATTCATTGTCGAGGAAGGTTTGCGGGAAAATGTTGAAGATCGCGAGCAACTGTGGGGTGGCATCGGTTTTCAAATCCACATCTGGTTCGGCATTGAAGCCGTCGGCCATGAGCGCAAGGATGCGTGTGATCTTGCCCTCAGCGTTGTTGGTATTGGAGAGGAGGAACTTGGCCCTGGCCACAGCACTGCCCATGTAGCGGGTATGTTTGAAGTCGATCTCGGCAATAATCTCGTCATAATTGCGAAAAGCGGTCATGACGCCGAGGATCCGCTCCCGCAGGAAGCGGCTGGCGGCCAGTTCGTCAGGCAGCTGCTCGATTTCGCGGCAGCCTTGGATGGCGCGGTTGAACACGGCTTCGTCGTGGAGAATGGTGCTGAGCCGGTCGAGGATCGTGTTGCGGAAGTAGGAAATGTTGTCGCTGGTCTTGATCCGGTGGTAGGCTTTGGAACCGATGTCTTTATGGTAGACAAAGAAGTCCTGCACGATCTCAGCAGCGGATTTCTCATGGGTAATCGCCTCGATGTGCTTTTTGATGCTTGAATTGAGCTTCTTGAGCCCGATCATCAGTTCCTCAGTGTTTTCATGCACCCGTTTAATGATGTATTCATACGGCTTGGCATACCCTTCCTGGTTTACCAGCGTCGCATGGATCTGGGAGACCAGGCTCTGATATTCGGTCTCTTCGTTGCGGATCATGCGGTTGAAAGACTCAATCAGGGTAGCGGAATAGTCGAACAGGTTGACTTTTGTCTTATAGTCGTTGGCGGTTTCGAATTCGATCCAGCCACTTTCACGCAAGCGCCGCAGGATAGCATTAGCTTTAGCCCGCGAATCGCTGGCGACCTCGGTCTCGTCTTCGTCAAAAACAAGTTCTGCAGCCGGCTGCTCGTCAAAATAGCGCTCGAGCACCTCGATGATGACCTCTTTGTCCACGCCAAATGACAGTTCCGAGCGGTAGGTGTTGTAGATCGACAACAAACAGTCAACATAGGTTGCTTTGTTTTTACTGGTCAGTGGCTTGAAAAAGCCATCAGGAACGACCTGGAATAAATGCATCTTTCACCTTGAGCGCCAGTTTTCGCAATGGATTAATCATAGCGCAAACTGCCTTGCCTGGCGAGTGGCCCAGTCAGGGCGAAATCCCTACGCGATCTGGCCCCATCAAATGGTGCATGTTCAGGCAAAACGATGGGGCCAGTTAGCGTAGGAAATCGACACAATGGTATGATTAACACGTACATCCAACCCGATCAGGGAAATCCTGATCTCCGGTGCGATCCAGGAATTATAAAACAGGCCTCTTGGCAATTGTTGTGAAATGGACCCTTGTCGTACATGATAGAGGTAGAAAGCGAGCCGATCCACGCGCTTTTTTCAACTGATTTTTTAACTGGTGATCGGAGCAGCGTTGCTGGGACTGATCTTGCTGGGGCTGACTGGCCATTTTTGAACTCTACTGGATCACTCATGAAGCGATCGGCTGGGATAACTTGGCGCTGTTCAATTAAAACGATGAGACCGGGCGAGTGGTAGAAGCGACCTATGAAATGCCGGGGGGATGCTCATGGACGATGTCATCCAAGGCAGCATGACTCAGGCGGATTGCAATACTTTGTAAACCGTGCAATAATAACAGCATTAACACTAGAAATCTGTGGCTGTAAGGTCTGACATGAAAATAACACGATTCTGTCTCATCTCGACTCTGATCATCGTGGTTGTCGCTTGCATTGGCCTTTTAGTTTCAGGGGAAAAGCTACAGAACCTTCCAGCTAGCGATGATTCATTAGACATGGGACAATTGCAGCCTGGATATCAGGTTAAACTTCAGGATAGCTGGGAATTTCATGCTCAACAGCTATACGATGACCTCCCGTCCGAACCCACTCGAGTGGAAAGCAGTTCCAGTGAAAATCTGCCGCTACTGGTCAAAGTGCCCCACTCTTTTAAAACCAGCCAACTCTATTCAAATCCATCTTTTGGTTACGGAACCTATCGGCTCAATCTGGTTGGTCTGAACCCAGACGTTGATTATGGGATCTTCATCCAGGAAGAGTCGACTGCCTATCGCTTGCGGGTGAATGGCCAAGTCATGATCGAATCTGGCCAAGTAGGCAGGCGTGCGTCTGATTACCAGCCTGGTTTGAACCCGCGCTGGGCCATTTTCCGTGCCGATCCCGCCGGACGTGCCGAATTGGCCATTGAGCTGTCAAACTATGATGACCCCAGGGGCGGGTTTTGGTCCGTGCCAAAAATCGGGCGCGCCCACGACATCCTGAACGCCTATGGCCGCGAACAAATGGTCGAAATGTTCCTCTTCACTGCCAATTTAATCATGAGCCTGATCTTTGTCGCCCTGTATGCCAAATCCAAACAAGACAGACACATTTTATGGCTGGCGATCTTCACTTTTTTGATTGGCTTTCGCATTCTGTTATCCGGAAACAAGGTGATCTCATCTTTCTATCCATTCCTCAACTGGAACCAGTCGATCCGCCTGTTATATCTGATCGGATTTTTGCTGTTGCCGATTTTCCTTTGGATGCTGCAAGCCATGCACTACAGCAACCCTCTCAAAATCATCCATCTTGCAGCTGTCCTGTTGTCTGTGGTTCCCGCCGGCCTGACCATCCTCGCGCCTGTGGAAATCTTTCTGGGCTATTATGAAATCTACAGATACCTGATTGTCCTGGCGGCGCTGTACACCATTTACGTCATCAGCCAGGGTATTCGTTCTCGCAAGCCCGGGGCAGAAATCATCGTCCTGGCCTTTTCTTTTCTGGTTGCCGGGACCTTGGTGGAAGTGTTCTGGGGCGTCGATCGCAATCCATACAGTGTGGCTTTTTCAACATTAGCCATGATTGGACTTTTTTTGCTGGTCCAGATCGAAAAATTTCACACCATCAATACCATCAAGGAAAATCTGGAAACAGAAATCATCCTGGACCAGCTGACGGGGGCGTTCAATCGACAATACCTTGAACATCATCTGGAGCAAATCATCCTGGAATATGAACGCCACGCGCAACCACTTTCCCTGATCTTGATGGATCTGGATCATTTCAAGCGGATTAATGACAAGTTCGGGCATGACATGGGCGATCAAGTCTTGGCCAAAACTGTGGCCACGGTCAAGGATGTGATCCGGTCGACCGATCCGGTCATTCGCTGGGGCGGCGAAGAATTCCTGATCTTGGCCAGGAATTCAGATCTCTTTGGAGCCGGCATTCTGGCTGAAAAAATCAGGCTGGCATTAGCCGAGACAGATTTCGGTCCGGCCGAGAACATGACTGCCAGTTTCGGGGTGACTGAACGCTTCTTTGCAGAACCGACCGACATCTGGTTCAAAAGAACCGATCTGGCGCTGTACCAGGCAAAGAATTCCGGCAGGAATCAAGTTGCAGCCTGGAATCCCAATGACCCGTTGCCGATCCAGCTCCATCGGATCGAATGGCAGCCAGGGTGGGATTGTTGTGACGTCCGCATCAATCAGGAACATCGCCATCTGAACGTTCTTGCCAACCAATTAATCGATGCTTTGTCCCGGGGGGAAAACGAAACAGCCATCCAGCGACGGCTTCACGAGATGATGGATCATCTGGCCAATCATTTCGATCATGAAGAAGAACTCTTGAAAGAGAAGGGTTATCCTGACCTTGAACAGCATGCCCAGAAACATCTGGATCTTTTAACCGAGGCTTCTGAGCTCCTCACGAATCACAGGGAGAAACGGCTGGACCAAAAGGAACTGGTTTCGGCGATGATTGGCAAAATGGTCCTGGGACATCTATTGATTACAGATTCCAACTTTTTTTCCTATCTTCAGAGAGATCAGAAACGCACCTCGTTCAAATTCGCACTGAGTAAAATTCAATCTTTAGAGCCATAAGTTAAGCCCCGGCTGCACAAAAGCCGGGGCTTTTCAATGATCAGGGAATTTTCCGATTTAGTGAACTGGCGCCACAAACGGCGTATCTTCGCTCGATGTCCCGAGATAGACCGTATACTCACCCGGTTTGACCACGAAATCGTGGGCGGCACAATCCCAGACACCCAGCGGATGGTGGGTGGCCGCTGGATCGATCGTGAGGGTCAGCTCGCGGGACTGGCCGGGTTCGAGGAAGACCTTCTCGAACGCGACCAGGCGCTTGGGCGGCTGGCCGGCGACGGGGATGCCCAGGTAGACCTGGACGACTTCGGCTCCGGCGACTGGGCCGGTGTTTTTGACCGTGATTTTCACGGTGATGGGCGTTGAGCCATCGAATGTCTGCGGCGCCACTGCGAAACCAGAAAGCTCGAAGGTGGTATAGGACAGGCCGAATCCGAACGGAAACAGCGGCTTTTTGCCCTGCGACTGGAACCAGCGGTAGCCCATGTTGAGGCCTTCGGAGTAATGGATGACCGGGAAGCCTTCACCCTCATCGATACCGGGGTAACGCTCCGGACGGCCCGCGTAGAGCAAGTCATCTTCGCTGGCAGCATAGGTGGTCGGGACTTTGCCGGACGGATTGACCTTGCCAAAGAGCAAATCGGCAACCACGTGGCCATCTTCAGTGCCCTGGTTCCAGGCCTCGAGCACGACTTTGGCCTGGTCGATCCAGGGCATCAACACGGGGCTGGAATTTTTCAGGACCAGCACGGTGCTGGGATTGACCGGCAAAAGGTCCGTGAGCATCTGGTTCTGGTTGTTGGCCAGGTTCGGGCTGGGCAGATCGGCGCCTTCGGATGCGACCGAACCGGCCATCAGGATGACCAGGTCAGCCTGTCGGGCGGCCTCACGCGCGGCGGCGAGATTCGACAGGTCCTTGTCGACGGTGAATTTGGCCACGGATGCTGCGGAGCCGAGCTCGCGCAGGATGTCCTCCATCCCTTCCACCGGCGCAACCGTGTAGAGCGGGGTGACCTTGGACGAGCCACCGCCACCGTTGCAGGCCTGGTCGACGAATTCAGCCTGGCCGATGATGACGATGCTGGCGTAGGCTTGGGCATCGAGTGGCAGGACCTGGCCTTCGTTTTTCAACAGGACCGCGCAGTTGGCACCGATGGTGCGTGAACGTGCACCATGGGCCTGGGCATCGATCACGCCAGGATTATACGGCCGTTCAAACTGGCCGAAGCGGAACATCTGGGTGAAGCGGCGCACCAGGGCCCGGTCCACGGTCTGGATCTCGAGGCTCGTGTCCTCGAGTGCATTCTTGATATTGGTTTCGCTGAGCCACTTGCCATCCGGCATTTCGTGATCCATGCCCGCTGACAGGGACGCTGCACACGAGCGGCAGGACCAGAAATCTGACTGGACATAGCCGGTAAAGCCCCAGTCGCGGCGCAGGACATCATGGAGCGTATAGCGGTTCTCAGTCGCGTAGGTGCCGCGGATGCGGTTGTAGGAGCTCATCATCGCCGCGATGTCGCCATCCTTGACCAGCATCTCAAATGGCAGCAGATACAACTCGCGCAGGACGTTTTCATCGACTTCGACACTGGTGCGGAAACGCTCGTATTCCTGGTCGTTGACGACGTAGTGCTTGCCCATGGCGATGACATCATGGGCCTGGATCGCCCGGGTCACGGCCACACCCATGACGCCAGACAGATAAGGATCTTCCGAAAAATATTCAAAATTGCGGCCGGCGATGGGTGTACGGTGCAGGCAGACGCCGGGGCCCTCCAGCACATGCTGGCCGAGGGTCGCCGTCTCGGAGCCGATGATATCGCCGTAGTCGCTGGCCAAAGCCGGGTCGAATCCGGCCGCGAGGGCAATCGACATCGGCAGGGCCGTCGCAGCCGGGCTGGGATGGCCATCGCCCATGCCAACACCGACCGGGCCATTCGTGATCCGGAAACGCGGGATGCCCAGCTCGTCAATGCCCTTGACATGGCGCTGGACCTGGAGCTGGGCCATCAGGCGGTCCTGCTCCTCCGGACTCATCGCCGCCATCTGGTCAGCCGTCGGCAAGGCGTAGATATTGATCGTGTTCATGGAGCCATGCAGCTGGGCAATTTTCTGCTCAAGACTCATGGCGGCGACGAGCTTTTCCGCGCGCTCCCGCGGGGTCAGGGAGCGGTCCATCCAGGGCCAATCCTGCCTGGATTCAGCAGTTTCGGTTATCTTGTCCGGTGTGGGATGGGTGCTAAGATCGTTCATCATCTCGGTTACCTTTCCTTTCGTGTGTTACGGACGCGAGCGCAGAGCGGGCTTTTCGCCAGATTGGTTGATCGACAGCATTCAAGAGCAATCATGTTTATTGTTTAAGTTTAGGATTGATCCCAAATGATGTCAAACTAATCGTGCTTAAAATCGTTGCATCAGAAGACGGTTGGAGTATCAGGTCCGAACTCCCTACGCGATCTGGCCCCATCAAACAGGGTGAAATTGATCCATTTGGTCAGGCCAGTCAGCGTAGGAGGTTCACTATTACGTCGAACTCATACATGGTTTGGCATCTTTGCCGAAGCATCCGCTGATTGTAGATTCTTTAGTCCAGGAGCTTACCCGGACTCCGTCAAATCACACGGCACGGCAGCTGTACACCAAAATTTCACCTCTATTTTACAAGATGCTTAATATTCCCTAACGATCTCACGCTATGATGAGTACATGGTCAGCACACGAACTGACCAGATGCTCTTCTTCCTTCATATAGAGACCAAGGCAAAGATCCCCAGCGAACAGATGC
>DIGA01000090.1 GCA_002419365.1 Mageeibacillus sp. UBA5734
AAAACCGTATAGCTCAAGACCACCGCGACCGGATACAGGGTATCGCGCAGCGTGATTTCCAACGTTTCGGCTTCAGCATCGGCCTCGACATAGGTTGCCGGCAGCCCGGCCAGCGCCGGTTTCCCGGCAAAAATCCGGTGGCTGGCGTAGCGGAAATCGGTGATCCGGGAACCATCCGGCCATTCGAGCTGGATCGCTGGAGCTCGGAAGTCCGTGTGGCCATAAGCCGGGTACTCCTGCGGAATGGTGTCAAGCGAGAAAGTCCGGTCCTCGGCATAGGGATTGGGCGAAAAAGCCCGGTCGGCGTGGCGAACCGCAGCGCCACCGTGATAGGCACGGACCTGGCCACCCCAGTGCAGATGCACGAGAAAGCCGTCGCGCAGGATCTGGATCAGGTAGCTCGAGCGAGCCCCCTGGAGGTTGAAGACGCGTTGCCGGGAATCATAAGTGATACGGGATGGTTGGTTCATGGGATTCTTACTCCTGGTTCTAATTTTTCCTTGAGCTGCACAGGGGACTAGCGCTCAAATGATGTTCCTACTCAGTCCTGGCCAGGCCATGGCTTTGCCGTTTGACCAGACGGCAAGGAATGACGCTGTTGACCACCACATCGCGGCCCAGCAGTCGATCATGCAACGTCTTGACAGCCTGGCGGCCAATCTCCTCGGTGAACATCCGGACTGTTGTCAAGGGAGGTGTCATGTAGGCAGCCGCCTCAATATCGTCAAAACTGATGATCGACAGATCCTCCGGCACACGGATCCCGGCCTCGCGAAAGGCACGCAGGGCACCCATGCTCAGCGGATCACTGCCGATCAGGAAAGCGCTCGGCAGCGGACCTTTGGCCACAGCCTCAGCGGCCATCCTCTGACCCTCAGCGGCCGACCAGTTGCCGATATGGACATGTTCCGGCTGGTAGAGCCCCAGCTCCTTGAGTTTGCGTTCGTACGTCAATTCCCGGACATCACGGAAGTTCTCGGTTTCACGGGTGATGATGTTCTGGATCGAATCGGGGCCACCGATGTAGCCGATCGACCGGTGACCCAGTGCCACAAGCTCGTCCAGACACTGCTCTGTCGCCTGCTCCAGATCGGACCAGACTGCATCATAATCAGGATCGTGATGGTGCAGGTTATGGACAAAAACCAGATTGTCATTCTGGGCGTAGATCTGGCGCAGGGGGCGCTGATCAATGGAGCCAACCACGATCAGACCGTCCAGGTCCGCAAAGTCGTCAGTGGTCAGATGCTTATCAATGCGCAAGGTCGTTTTCAGATCAAGTCCCAGCGCAAGGCACTGTTTTTCAATGCCCAACCGGATGGAGAGATAATACGGATCATTGGCCTCGTCCACTTGCGAGACGCTCATCAAGAGTCCAATCTGAAACCGCTGGGCGGAGTGCTGATCCTTGACTTTGCGTGTCCGACTCGGCTTGTAACCCAGCTCGGCAGCAGCAGCAAGAATCCGCTGTCGTGTCGGTTCCGACACGGCAAAATTGGCATCACCATTAAGCACGCGTGAAACAGCTGCATCGGACACCTGGGCCAATTGGGCAATATCCTTGATCCTGACCATGAATCCCCCTGCCAAATAGTGGCAATAACGCTCGGCGATATTATTTAGTAAATTTAGTAATGAAATAATTATAGCAGTCTGGTCGTGTTTCAGCAATTGATAATTGTTTGAAATATGACCAGACTGGCTTGTGCAGGGTCGACAAATGCTATACTGGTTTTGACGTTACCTGATGACCCGCCAGGAGGCTCACCCATGACAGATCCACTCTCTTTGTTCCTCCAAGTCCTGCCCATTGTCCTTCTGATCAGCCTCGGTATGCTCTTGCGCCAGATCAGGTTCCTCAAGCCCGAAACCGTTGACCAGCTCAAGCAGATGGTTCTGTCGATTGGTTTGCCCGCCTTGCTGTTCCAGGCATTTGCCACAACATCCCTCAATCCAAGCCATCTGGCGATCGTCGTCACCGTATTCGCCACTTGCCTGGTACTGCTGGGCGCTGCAATCGTCATCCTCCGCGCACTGAAAGTCGACAATCCCTTCGCCCCGGCGTTGTTCACCGGTTTTGAAACCGGCATGATCGGCTACGCGCTCTATCTGGCGGTTTTCGGCCAAAGTGAGGTCTTCCGGCTGGCGATCGTCGACCTGGGCCAAGTCACCTTTGTCTTTTTCGTCCTCGTCACCTTCATCAGCCGCCAGAATGGCAACCGGCCGGGTGGCTGGGAACTCGTCCGCTCGTTCCTGCTTTCACCGGTCATCCTGGCGATTTTGCTCGGCATCCTGACCAGCCTGACCGGTCTCAACACCTTGCTCGAGACGACACGTGGCGGCCAGATGGTAGCAACGACCCTCCAACTCCTGGGCAATCTGACAGTCCCTCTGATCACGATCGCGATCGGCTTCGAGCTGCATCTGGGCCGCGCGACTTTCAAGGCGCCCCTGCTGGCAGCTCTGGCCCGGATTCTCGTTCTGTTCGCCTTGGCCACCCTGATCAACAAAGTCCTGATCCGGGACATTCTGCACCTCGAACCACAATTTGAAACCGCGCTGATGACGATGTTCCTCCTCCCGCCCCCGTTCGTCATCCCGATCCTCATGACAGGCAACAATCTGAGCACAGAAAAGCGCGCCAAGCACCGTCAATTTGTGCTGGGCACGCTCTCGATCCACATCATCTTATCGTTGATCGCATTCATTTTGGTGATTGGTTGAATTAAAATCTGCACATTTTGCAACTCATCTGGTTTATGAGCAGAAATATGGTTTACGTCCATCGCGGGATACGATACATTTAAACGACCAATGCCAAGCGTCTCGCTTGATTGTGTCAGCCTTTTAACTGCCATCTCCAACTGAAACCTGCAAACAATTCATGAGGTGTT
>DIGA01000118.1 GCA_002419365.1 Mageeibacillus sp. UBA5734
CTTTATCTGGTTAGATCGCTTAGTAAAAAGCTCACCTAACTTGTTCTACCAATGGCAACTGGGCTATAAGCCCTAAGATTTGATGACAAGAGCCGTATGACGGGAGACTGTCACGTACGGTTCCGTGAGAGGCTCGGGGGGAAGTTCCCCGGGCCTACTCGACTAGCGGCGGAAATTTCCGCTGCTATGTCGGAGCACCTGCGAGGAACTTTTTTGATGAGGCGTCAACCAGCTGCGGCTGTAGGCTGCACAAGCACATTGCAGATTTTCCCAAAAAGTGGACCGACACCAAATCGTGAACATTCCGCCCGCGGGGCCACCCTTCGCGCGAAGTCTGGCTCCATTTCGTGAATGTTCCATCCTGGATACCAGACTTCGCGCCACCTCCTACCCCTAAAGCGGAACGTTCCACATTCAGTGCCACCCCTCGTCGTAGGTCTGGTACATGGACGGAATACCGCCTCCGAAAGTGTCTCGCTTCTCAGAATGACCTGACACGAAACCATGCAACAACAATCATCGGTTCCAGGTTGGTTAATGATTGGAAAACAGGTGCATCCTTTCTTACCTTTTCACGGGAAAAAGCAAAGAGCCACGAGCCGCGCCACCTCTGGAGGAAACATGCCAGGCTTGCTATACTGCAAGGACAATGAGGTGAACAACAGCTGGCCTGTTTGAACGACTTTATGCAGGGGTGTTTGACTGATTCATGATCGGACGTTTTGCGCCTAGCCCGACGGGGCGGATGCATCTGGGCAATGTCTGGGTCGCTTTGCTTTCTGATCTGGCAGTTCATGCCAAGGGTGGTCAGCAGATTTTGCGCATTGAGGATCTCGACCCGGTGCGGTCGAGCGACACCTATATGGAACAGCTGGTGATAGACCTGGCTTGGTTGGGCATTCCGGCTGATATCGGCCAGACTCCTCACTCGCTGATTCGTCAAAGCGATCGGACTGGTTTGTATCGGGAAATTTTCGAGTCGTGGCGTGAAAATGGCCTGGTCTATCCCTGCACCTGCCGGCGGTCCGATCTGCTGGCCGCATCAGCTCCGCACGCGGAGGATGGTCACCGGGTTTATGCTGGGACGTGCCGACCGCCAGAACTTGGGCCAGGCTCAAGCCCATGCTCAAACCCAAACCCGAGCCCAAGCCCAAACAGAAGCTCAAGCTCGACGGATCCCGGACTGAGAAATGATAAAAGCATCGCCTGGCGCCTGCTCGTCGAATCGACTCAGATCCAGTTCGCGGATCTGGTGGCGGGACCGCAGAGTCTCGACCTCGCCCTGGATTGGGGTGATTTCGTTGTGCGACGCGCCGATGGTGGTTTCGCGTACCAGATGGCCTGTGCGGTTGATGACGCCCTGATGGGGATCGATCTGGTCTTGCGTGGGCGGGATCTGCTGCGTTCGACCTTTCCCCAGCTTTATATTTTCCGATTGCTGGGGAAGCCGGAACCGACGTATGCACATGTGCCGCTGCTGGTGGACCCAGATGGCCACCGGTTGTCCAAACGTCAACAATCGCTCGATCTGGGCGCACTCCAGCAGGCTGGATTCACCGCGCCCCAGCTGATTGGCGGCCTGGCTGCCCTGGCGGGTCTGATTGACCGGCCCGAACCTGTGACAGCACAGGAACTGCAAACCGGCTTTTCCCTGGCGAAAATCAAAGACCGGACCCACCTGGTGGTGGATCCGGCCGAATGGTACCATTTGCTGGACTAGAGAGCCGTTCGGGATCGGGTGCAGCGCACGAAACGGGCGTTGCCTGCGGAACAGCGTCGGTCTGAATTAGCCGAAATGGGCCCGGACGTAGCGCTCGGACATGATGCCGGCGACTGCGCCGTCAGCCGCTGCCGTGACGACCTGGCGGATTGGCTTAGACCGGATGTCCCCGGCGACATAGACGCCGGCGATGTTGGTCTGGCAATCCTCGTCCGCAACAATGTAGCCGTCGTCATCGAGGTCGATTTCGCCGCTGCACATATCGGTCATCGGCTGGTTGCCGATGAAGACGAACACGCCGTCGATCGGGAATTCTGTTTCTTCGCCGGTGTTGACGTTTTCGAGCACGACACTGCCGATCCCATGACCCTGGCCGTTGACCTGCTTGATGATCGTACTGGTGATGAACTTGATTTTGGGATTCTGGCGAGCATGCTCAACTTCGATCGCTGCAGCACGGAATCTTTCTGAACGATGGACGATGATGACTTCGCTGGCAAACCGGGTCAGGAAGACGGCTTCTTCCATGGCGGAGCTGCCGCCGCCGACGACGATGACGCGCCGGTCCTGGTACATGGCACCGTCACAGGTCGCACAGTAGTGGACGCCTCGGCCCTTGAATTCGTCGGATCCAACAGCTGGCAAGGTGCGCGGGACAGAACCGGTGGCGACAATGGCGACCTTGCCGCGGTAGACGGTATCTTCGGTCTGGACCCGCTTGACCTTACCGATGAAATCAATCTCGAGGACTTCCTTGAGGTCTTCGATTCTGGCACCAAACATCTCGGCCTGGGCTTTCATGTTTTCCACCAGGGCAGGGCCACTGATGATGCCTGGGGTGCCGGGGTAGTTGGCGATGTGGTAGGTAGAAGCTGCCTGTCCGCCTGGGATAGCCTGGTCGATGACCACAACATCCATGCGTGCCCGGGCAGCATAGAGCGCTGCTGAGAGACCAGCCGGTCCGGCGCCGAGGATGATGACATCGCAGTCGACTTCTTGCATCGGTGCCGGCGGGATGACGTCGCCGAGAATCTCTTCGATCGCTTTGCGGACTTGTGGCTTGTTCATGTAACCCATCAGGCGGTGTCCAACCTCCACGCCGTTGTGATAGAACATCAGGGTCGGACTGCTGGTGACCCGGATGGATGTGGCAAATTCGCGGTTGTGCTGGCGGTGCATTTTGACAAACTTGATATGCTCGCCATATTTTGCATTCATCTTGTTGAAAATCGGCGCCAGAGCCTCGCAGGGTGGACATTCATCCGAGTAGAAATCGAGAATGACCGGGGTCTGGCTCTGGAGGACGACGGACTCGAATTCATCGGCGTTGATGTGCAGGACTTGGGACATGGTGGGGGTAACCTCGCTTTCAGTTCTCGTGGGCAGGGTGGAAGGGGCAGCGGGTGCCGATGCATTCTTGCATCCGCCCACATTGGTGGCAGGTGTAGGGGGCCAGGCTGTCAGCCGCAAAGAACCCGGTAGAGTGGGCAAAAGCCTGGATGGTGGTGATGGTTTCGCGTTTGCAGCATCGTGGGCCGCCGTGCTCAGCGATCGCAGTCAGGGCTGCAGCTGTCGCCAGATTGGCATCGGCGCGGGATGCGCTGGACAGGGCGGTGACGGATTCGATGATCGAGTAGGCCACACCAGCGCCCAGCGCTGCGCCACAGGCGCCGTAGGATCCGCAGGCGCCACCCGGGATAGACCGGCCGCGACGGATGGCTTCGTGGATCTGGGCGCGGTCACGGCTGCCTGTCTGGTTTTGCCAGGCGGCGACGATGATCGCCGGGGCGATGCTGTGGTATTCCGGCCCATGCATATTGAGACCTGGCAGTTCGAAAATCGACTGGGCCAGACGGACAGGATCGCTATCGGTGCTGCCAGTCAGGACGAGTTCCACTTGGTCGAGGATGTCGAGGCTATGGCAGGTGTCACAGACAAAATGTCCCTGGGGACAGACAATGGTTGATTCGAATGTACCGCCGCAGATGCCGCACGTGACTGCCTGGGGTTTATCAGAGTAGACCAGGTCGAAGCCACAGAACAGGCAGCCAGTGGTGTGATGGCCTGGATGGTCAGCAGATGATCCAGTAAGGTGAACCACAGGCGTTTCGATCGTGATTGTTTCTGTCTGTGCCGTATCATCTGTACCAATCGTATCTTCGGCCATGGCACGGATTTCTTCGGCGTAGAAATTGACGCCGATATCGAGCAGTTCCTGGATGGGGCGGCAATCGGGCGTGTGAATGTTGAGGTTGTTATGATTGGCAGCGACGACACCGCATCCACCGCCACAAATGACGTTGTAGCTGCAAGAACGACACTTCTCGATCGTCGTGACGTTGCGACTCTGCCAGTTTTCGATTGCTGCATCATTCTTTTCGACAACCGGCCAGTAGCGGCCGAGGCGATATTCTTCACGGCCACAGCTGGCGGTGCAGCCATAGATTTCGCCATACAGGTCAAAGACCCATTCGGTCTTGGCAGCCGGGCAGGTGTCAAAGCTGGCCAGGTATAGGTCGCCAGTATCGACGAGGTGGCGGATGCCTTTGAAATCCGGCCGATGGAAGCGGTAGAGGACCGGGTGGGCCTTGGCCAGGGCAGCATACTCCGCCCATAATTCGACCTGGGTCATCAGGTGCTGTGGTTTGACATAGCATTCAAAGAGCTCGTAATTGCGCCCGATCTGGGTCTTGAACATTTCAGGGGGCAAGTCGAGCCAGCCCTGCGCTTCGCAGTACTCGGCCAATTGGACGAGGTCATTGATGTTCTCCCGGTCGACGACAGAGCGCAGGTTGACCGGGATGCCTGCAGCGACCGCGGCCGCAATGCCAGCGACGACATGGTCGAAGGAGCCTTTTTTGTTATGGGTGATCCGGCGCTGGTCATGGACGGCTTTGCCACCATCGAGCGTAAACTGGATCTCCTTGACGGTGACCTTTTTCAGTGAGTCGACATAATCAACGAAATCGTAGCCATTGGTGACCGCAGCGAATTCGTATCCCTCACGGGCGCAACCGTCGAGAATGTATTCGACGATTTCGCGCTGGGCGGCGGAATTGACCAGCGGTTCGCCGCCAAACAAGGTGACAAACGGCTTTTGCGACCGGTTGCTGAAATTTTCGCGGGCATAGGCGAAAAAGGCATCGACGATTTCTTTTGTAATCAACTGAGGCCGGCCATCAATTCCGTGCTGGAAACAGTACGTGCAGGCGAGATTGCAGCCATAGGTCGGCACCAGCATCAGCTGGACTTGGCCGTCGGTTACCTCCGCGTTGAATTCAGCAAAGGCTCGTTCAATCGCCTGCTGTTCGCCCTGCTCGTCGAGGTAGGCATAGCCGCGTTCGAGGAAATAATCCAGCGTATCAGGATCCAGCTTGGATCGAGTGCCAGTGGCCGTAAACCAGGCATGTTCGCGTTCGCCCATCAGGTCGAAACTGCCCGTGATTGGATTCATGATGGCATATTCGGCCGGCGTGCTGTCCTGGATCTGGACGATGATGTTATTCTTGGCGGGAATCATGGCGACCTCCTCTGGTCTGGCTGGCTGGTTGGCTGGATGGCAGGATTTGGCGGAGGCAGCATCATGGCCACCTCCGCCAGACTCAGGGGATCAGTCGTGGCAGCCTGCCACAACTTTTGAGGATTTGGAGCAGCACTGTGCAGTCGTGAAAGACGTGCAGCAGCTGCCCGAAGAAGCCTTTCCAGTGACTTTCTTCATCGTTTCAACACCTCCTGTCCTCAAAATCTTCTATATACACAGACCATGTATATATGCGTATCAAAGGATCTGCGGCTTAGTGCCGCGGATCGTGAGGCTGATAAAGTCATAGCCGTTTTTCACATATTCGCGGGATTTTAAGATTTCCAAATCTGGGAAACCGGCAGCTGCGATGCTGTCGAGATAGGATTCGCGGGGTATCGCTCCGCCAAAGCAATCGGCCCAGGCCTGGGGATCGGATGTGACCGACTCCGGCAGTGGTTCGCGGGTGCAGGCATCGGATACAATAAAGTAGCCACGGCACTTGAGGACGCGGTAGATTTCGCGGTAGACTTGCTGCTTATTACGGGCGTGATTGATCACACAGTTACTGATCACGGCGTCGAATGTCTCGTCGGCAAAAGGAAGTGCTTCGATATCACCCTGGACAAATGCGACGTGGGCCTGTCCGTTCTGGACTTCAGCCGTATAAGCGGCAGTGAGCTCGGCCTTTTCAATCATCGCAGCTGTCAGGTCAAGTCCGACTGCCAGCCCGTCGGGACCGACGGCCAGGGCGGCCTCGATGGTCTCCCGTCCGCGGCCGCAGCCCAGGTCGAGGATTGTCTGGCCGGGTGCAAGATCCAGATAAGACAGGTTGCCACCACAGCTCAAATTGCTGCCGGCAGTACTTTCTTTCGTATAGCGGATCTGGATCTGGTCTTTCATGGCATCTCCTGGCTGGGCAAGTCCATTGGCTCGCCGCGGGAAGATTATAGGAGCAAGAAGCTGGCAGGGACTGTGATCATGTCACGGTCAATGACCGGATTGCTGATACATTAAGAACAAGATTCGAAAGGAGCACACTAAATGTTTACGTACGTCTTATACGGTCTGGCTTTCGGCCTGCTGGGGGTATCCTTTTTCAAGGATCGCAGCAAGACTCGCATGGCCTTGAAAAAGGCCTGGAAATCCTTTGAAAATATTTTACCGCAAATGCTGGGCATCATCGTCCTGATCGGCATCCTCCTGGCCATCTTGTCGCCAGAAACCATCTCTGGCCTGATCGGTGCTCAGTCTGGCTGGCTCGGTATCGTCGTCGCCGCTGCCGTTGGTTCGGTCACACTGATCCCTGGCTTTGTCGCCTTCCCCCTGGCCGCAGCCTTGCTCCAACACGGTGCCGGTGTTGTCCAGATTGCCGTCTTTGTCTCGACCCTGATGATGGTCGGTGTTGTGACTATGCCGGTTGAAATGAAATATTTCGGTAAACGTGCCACTCTGACCCGCAACGCACTGGCCTTGGTTTTCTCGGTGATTGTGGCCTTGATTCTCGGAGGTATCGTGAAATGAAAAATCTGCTGAAGCGCTATCGCTTTTTCCTGGTCATGCTTCTGATTCTTGCCGGTATCGCAGCATTCGACACCACGCTCGGCCTGAAAGCCGCCCAGCTCAGCTGGGACAACCTGCTCGACCTGATGGCTGTTGTGCCGCCGATCTTCATCCTGCTTGGCCTTTTAGATGTCTGGGTACCGCGCGAAGTCATGATCCGTCTGACCGGTGAAAAATCCGGCATGGTGGGCATCGTCCTGTCTTTCCTGCTCGGATCTTTTGCAGCTGGACCGCTCTATGCCGCCTTCCCTGTCGCTGGCATCATGCTCAAGAAAGGCAGCAAGCTCTCCAACATCATGGTCTTCATTGGCGCCTGGTCGACAACCAAGATTCCGCTCCTGCTGTTTGAAGCCACTGCCATGGGCTGGACCTTCATGCTTGGCCGCCTGGTCCTGAATCTGCCCGTCATCCTGATCATTGGCTATCTCGTGGAAAAATCGATGCCGCGGCACGATATCGAAAAAATCTACCAATCTGCAGAGTCGCTGTAAAAGAAAGGCCGCCCCGAAGGACGGCCTTTCCTGTGATGTGATTCGATTCGACCGGTGCGCTGTTTAAGCGGCGGCCTGCTTTTTGGCGCCGATTGAGAGAACCAGGTTGGCCAGGATGCCCATCAGGGCGGCGGTGGCGATGGCGGGCAGTTTCATGCCAAAGAAGGGGATCATGCCGCCGGCAAAGCCATAGTTGCCGCCAAGACCGACGACCAGGATGATTGAAATGACGGCCAGGTTGCGGGAGTCGAAGAGATCGACTTTGCGGTTGATCATGATCGCGATACCTTGGGCTCCGATGATGCCAAACAGGTAAATGCTGACGCCACCAATGACAGATCCAGGAATGGTATTGACCAGGTTGGAAAGAGGTGTAAAGAAGGAGATGATCATGGTGATGACTGCAGCTGCGCCAAGGACAGCAACGGAGAAGTTACGCGTGATCGCCATGGTCGAGAGGTTTTCGCCGTAGTTGGTGCCGGCAGGACCACCGAACATCGAAGAGACGATGTCGCCGATACCGTCGCCGATCAGGTTCAGGCCCAGCTTGTTTTTGATATCATAGCTTTTCTTGCCTTTTTGCTCGGCCAGATGGTCGACGTAAATGTCGAGCTGGTAGAGATGGGCGGTTGACTCGGGGATGGTGGCGATGGCGATCGGCATGATCGCGAGAACGGCGCCCCAGTTGGCGGAGGGCAGGGTGAAATGGGGCACGGCGACGACTTGGCCGGAGAAGACAGTCGAGAAGTCGATCACGCCCATGGACAGGGCTGTGACATAGCCGACGATGATACCGAACAGGATCGGCAACTGGCCCCAGGTACCTTTGAGGTAGACGGAGAACAGCATGGTCGAGACCAGGGTGATGAGGGCGATGACCCAGGCGGTGTTCTGGGCGGCGCCTTCAGCGCCATTGCCGGCGGCGCCGGTGATCGCGACACCGGCCAGGGATATACCGATGACAATGGCGATTGAGCCTGTGACCGAAGGCGGCAGGACTTTTTCAATTGTCTCATGGCCGAAGGCGTTGATGATCAGGCCGGCAACGATCGAGACCAGACCGGACATGATGACACCAAACTGGGCCTGGGAGATCAGGGCATCCGATGCGACTTCGCCGAAATTGCGGGCGCCGGTGATCGAGACGATGGCCGCGATGTAGGAGAAGCTGGAACCGTAGTAGAGCGGGATTTTGCCGCGGGTGACGAGCAGGAAGCAGATGGTGGCAAAGCCGCTGGCAAAAATGGTGGTCGAGACGTGAAAGCCAGTCAGCAAGGCAACGAGAACGGTGGCAGGGAACATGACCAGGATTTGCTGGAGCGCGAAGAGGATCAGCTTCCAGAAGGGCGGGCGTTCATCGGGCAAGTAGCCGACGACAAGCTTGGGGGCATAACTCATGATGGGTCCTCCTGTAAAAATGTGGGGAATCGCCCGCATTGGGCACAAATCATATCCAATTTACAGGGCAGGGATTTTAATTGTCAACAAAAAAGAATCAGCCCTTTTTGATCCCCGTGTAGATCGCGGAAAATACGCCGAAAACGATGCCGAGAATCGGGAATAGGATCCAGGCTGTGCCCCACATGCCGCGCGTGAAACCGAGGAGCAGGTAAGTGGCAGCTGCCAGGGGCCAGACTGTGGCAGCCACGATGCCGATGACCTTGTCAGTCTCTTGTTTATTCTTGTTGGCATATTCCTCGAGTTTCAGGAGTTTGTTGAAGGCATCTTTGATGGCACCGAAATAGATGAAGAAGAAAACAGCAATGCCGACAATGACCAGGAGGACTGGGACGCCAAATCCCGTCTGTTTTTCGCCAAACAGCGAGAACAGGAACAGGGAGAGGGGTGAGAGGATGCAGAGGCTGACACCGATCATGATGCCGAGTCCAAAAGAAGGCTGGAAAGCTTCACGCTGGCGTTCCAGTTCGCTTTTTGCTGCCGGAGCGAGCTCAAATTCACCCGTTTCGAGGAATTTGAAGCGGTCGAGTTTCATGCCGGAATACACAAACAGACTGACACCGGCTGCGATCAGGATAAAGAAGGGGATCATGGCCAGGGCGCCACGGCCGGATTCGCCCAGTTGCCGGCCCAGCTGGCCGTTGTCCACCAGCTGGCCGATCCAGATCAGGCTGGCGGCACCGAGCAGACAGAGGAATACGCCGATGCCGATCAGGATCGCAGTCTGGCGCGCAGTAGCAAGATAGTTCCGGGCATCCTGCAAACTGAATGGCCTGAGGGATGATGCCTGTGGGTCCGCTGCGAGGCCCAGCTCGGCCATGAGCTCATCGATGTTGCCAAACTCCGAGATGACGCTGCCGATGGCTTCGTTCTCACTGCGGCCTTCAGCTTTCAGGGCCAGGTATTTGTCCTCCATGCTGGCCTGCATCTGGGTTTTCAAAGCCAGCACACGTTCGCTTTTTGGCAGGTTTGCAAACAAATTATTAAGATAGCTGATGATCGTGTCCATTCGTTCATTCCTCCTCGATAAATGGCTGCAGCAGGGATTGGATCTCTTGCCACTCCTGGCATTTCTGGCGGTAATAGGTGCGTCCAGCATCGGTGATCCGGTAGTAGGTGCGCGGCCGCCCCATGCTGACTGTACCGGAAAAGGATTCGATGTAGCCGCCGCTTTCGAGGCGGGCAAAGACGGAATACAGGGTCGTTTCCCTGATGACATAGCCATCCCGGGTTTTCTCCCGGATCTGGCGGGAGATCTCGTAACCATAGGAAGGTTCTTGCAGGAGCAGGTACAGGATCATGATGTCGTTCAAGCCACGCATGATGTCGGTGTTCACAGGAACGGGTTTATCCCGGGTCATGCCAGTCGCCTCCTTTCCACAGGTACTACTGTATCTGTCGTGGTAATTCCAGTGTAGCACCACTACTACGACAAGTAAAGTAGTTTGAAAGGGTGAGCGGAATTTTTTTCTCGTAACACACCAGACTGCTTATGGACCTTAAAAGCGCTAGACTGGTACAAATCATCCTGACAGGAGACCGCCATGCTCAAGATCGGCTGCCATCTTTCCATCGCAAAGGGATACACCCACATGGGTGAAGAAGCCCTCAGCATTGACGCCAATACCTTCCAGTTTTTCACGCGCAATCCGCGCGGCAGCCAGACGCGCGCGATCGATCTCCAGGATATCCAGGGCCTGAAGCGCATGCTCGAGCTGCACCAGTTTGCCCCCCTCCTGGGTCATGCACCGTATACCATGAATCCCTGCGCGGCCGATGCCGGCCTGTATGAATTGGCAGCCACCATGATGGCGGATGATCTCCAGCGCCTCGAGCCTTTGCCTGGCCAGTACTATAATTTCCATCCCGGCAGCCATGTTGGCCAGGGGGTCGGGGTAGGAATAGAAAAAATCGCCGATTTGCTGAACCGGGTGCTCACGCCCGATGGCCAGACCCTCGTCCTCCTGGAAACAATGGCTGGCAAAGGCAGCGAAGTGGGCAGCCGGTTCGAAGAAATCCGGGCGATCATCGACCGGACACAAGAAAAAGGCAGACTGGGCGTCTGCCTGGATACCTGCCATGTGTATTCGGCTGGTTATGACATCGTCAACAACCTCGATGGGGTGCTGGAGGAATTCGACCGGGTGATCGGCCTGGACCGGCTCAAGGCGATCCATCTCAATGACAGCCTGACACCCTTCAACAGTCACAAAGACCGCCATGCCTGCATCGGGGAGGGATCACTGGGCCTGGATGCCATCGTGCGCTTCATCAACCATCCCCGCCTGCGTGAGTTGCCCTTTTATCTGGAAACCCCTAATGAGATACCGGGCTATGCAGCCGAAATCAAGCTCTTGCGGGAGCACTACTCGTAACGCCCACCACACCGGGCGCGGCAAGCCACACCTTCCGGGCTCTCATCGTCTGGACAGCATTGCAGCCTGGCGCTGCGGCACTGTGGGCAGATCTTATGTTTGCTGGAACCGCTTTCGATCGCCTCAAACCGTTCGATCCATTCACGACCGCACTTGGCACAGCGGATTGTGCAGTTGCTGCGGGTGAAAAATCCCACGTCAATACGGATTTCCTTGCCCAGGATCAGACTGTCGGCGATCTTTTTCCGGGCAGAAATCAGGATGCGCTGGAAAGTGGGGCGAGAAACCTCCATCCGGTTGGCGCAATCCTCTTGTTCGAGCCCTTCGAGATCTTTGAGCCGGATGGCCTCGATTTCTTCCAGCAAGAGGACATTCTCGCCCCCCACTGCCGGAACCACCTGCTCCGGATAAAACCGCAGGATCTGCGGGACATTTTCAATTTTGCGCCATTTGACGGGACGGGCCATGTTCATACCTCATACAGTAGATAAATAAGAAGAACGGGTTCAATTGTGACACGAAACGACGTCTTTTGCTTAATCATAGTACATCAGTAGGAATAAAAAGAGCTGTATCCTTAGCTACGTTTTAAACAAATGCCAATTATCAGTAGCGCTGAATCATGAGGTTTGAACCATCTCAGTTCCCAGTCCGTGCCATGTCTCGCCTCGGTGGGTCAAGTTGCCCCGTCTGACCGATTAGTTTATACTGACGAAGTTTAATAACTTTTTTGGCAGGTTCATTCATGCGTGTAACCACTGCTTTAATCATAGTTCTGGCCTTGCTCCTTTTGGTCAGCCCAAGTGTTGCGGCCAATGCCACAGCAACTGAACTGACCCTTTCGACACAGACCGGAACCGAAGACTCAGCTCAGATCGAGGAAAGTTTCCCCGTCGCCTATGCCCCGGCTCTGCAGTCTCTTTCCGCTTGCCTGATGGATGCCGAATCTGGCCAGATCCTGTATGGCAAGGATATGGACCGGGTCATGTATCCCGCCAGCATCACCAAGATCATGACGGCATTGCTGGCTTTGGAAAAAGGCAACCTGTCTGATGTGATCACGATGAGCCATGAGGCCGTTTTTTCGATTGAGAGGGGCTCCTCGCACATTGCGCTGGATGTCGGAGAACAGATCACTTTGAATGATGCGCTGTATGGGCTGGCGATTTCCTCGGCCAATGATGCTGCCAATGGGATTGCGGAGCACATCAGTGGTTCGATCGAGACCTTCGCTGTCCTGATGACCGAACGGGCGGCAGAAGCCGGAGCCCTGAATACGCATTTCTCCAATGCCAATGGCCTGCCGGATCCGGAACATGTAACGACAGCCCGCGATATGGCCTTGATCACCCGGGCGGCCTGGCAAACGCCAGGTTGGTCGACTTACTTTTCAACCGAGCATTATGTGATTCCACCGACCAATATCCAGCCCAAGGAACGCGCGATGTATGCGGCCAATTCCTTTGTCAATGGCGAAGAGAAAATGGAGGGACTGGTTGCATCCAAAACCGGCTACACCAATGAAGCCCACCATACCCTGGTCACTGTGGCCAGCCGCAATGGCCGGACCCTGATCGCCGTGGTCATGAATTCCGAGCTGCGTTCAGCTAAATGGGATGACACCATTGCCCTGATGGACTACGGATTTGAACAATTCAGGCCCATCATGCTGGATCCGGAAACCTTCCCCAGTGATGTTGTTCTGTTCACAGATCTGCAGGGAGTAGAAAAGAAAGCGACTTTGGCCGTTCAGCAACCTGTAAAAATTTGGCTCCATCAGACGGTGAAAACCACTGACCTGGACCTGACTTTGCTCCGGCCGTCCGATCCGGCCGAGGAAGAATTGGCCCAAAGTGCCATCCGGATTACAATCGGTAACCAGTTTTCCGACCGCATGGCACCGGAAGTTGCGGAGATCCCGATCACACCGGTGATCGAAGCGTCAAACAGTGCCCTGCCTGCAGATGAGAAGGGTGGCCAGACCGTCGCTCCTTCATCCAACGCTCCTGTTCCGGGCTGGTTTGTCGCATTGATCATGGTCCTGGTGACCGTTGGCCTTTTGATTCTGGCAGCCATTGTATACCTCATCCGGATGCGAGAGATCAAACGAAGGCATCGCCGCGAGCGCCTGGCCCAGCTGCGCCGCAATTACCAGGACAGCCAGATCCGCTATCGCTGAAATGTCTGCTTTCCGACGATTCCACCTTTTCGGCTGTGTCCAAACCCGTAACGTGCCCGGACAACTCACTCGATATCTCTGGGAATGACTTTTATGGACATTTGCCAATAAACGGCTAAATTTTCGCTCAATTTGATTTCCTTACAGCAAATTGAGAGCAATTATCGTTGATAATCTCAAATCACAGTGTTAACATAGGATTTGCTTTATTTGTAAACGTTTGTAGTTATGGGCTTTTGACCATATCAGGCGCAATTTGACACTACTTGGAGGTTCTGCATGGAGAAAAAAATCATCATTCTCGGCGGCGGCTATGCCGGCGTTCTAACGGCCAAAAAATTGGCCAGACGGTTCAAAACGGATGACAGCGTCCAGATCACCCTGATCGACAAGAACCGCTACCACACCATGATGACGGAGTTGCATGAAGTGGCGGCGAATCGGGTCGACGAGGACAGCATCCGCATCAGCCTGCGCAAGATTTTCGCCGGCCGCAAGGTCGAAGTTATCACCGACAAGATCAGCGCGATCGACTATGAGAAGCAGACCTTGACCGGCGAACTGGGTGTCTACCCTTATGATTACCTGGTCATGGCTGCTGGTTCGCAGCCTGCTTACTACGGCATCCCTGGCGCCGAGCAATACAGCTACAAGCTCTGGTCCTATAATGATGCGATGCGCCTGCGCGCTCACACCACCAAGGTGTTCGAAAAAGCCATGAATGAGACCGATCCGGTCGAGAAGCAGCGCCTTCTGACCTTCTATGTGGCTGGCGCTGGTTTCACCGGTGTCGAAATGGCTGGCGAACTGGCGGAATGGTGTGATTCCCTGGCAGAACAGTTTGAAGTTGAGCGGGACGAAGTCCGCATCATCGAGGTCGACATGCTCGACCGTGTGGTACCAACCCTGACACCTGAGTTGTCCGCAAAAGCCCAGCGTCGTCTCGAGAAGATGGGCGTCAAGGTCATTCTCAAGGCCGGTATCAATGAAATCGGCGATGGCTACATCATCTACAAAAAAGATGATCAAGTCATCCGTGATGAAACCCGAACTGTCATCTGGACTGCAGGCACCGAAGGCGCCCAGATCAACAAAGATTCCACTGCCCTGAAGCAAGGAGGCCGCAGCCGCCTGGTCGCTGATGCCTATCTGCGCGCTGAAGGCAAAAAGAATGTCTACATCGTCGGCGACAGCATGTTCTACATTCCGGAAGGTTCCAAGGCACCCGTACCTCAGATGGTTGAGAACTGCGAGCATTCGGCTTCGGAAGTCGCCCATAACCTGGCTGTAGAGATCACTGGCCAGGGTGAGATGAAAGCCTATCATCCGTCGTTCCATGGTGTCATGGTCTGCATCGGCGGCCGCTACGGCCTGGCCCTGGTCGGCGGCGACAAGAAGAAATTCGCTCTGCCTTCCTTCTTTGCCATGTTTGTCAAGCATTTCATCAACATTGTCTATTTCACCCAGGTCCTCGGCTGGAACAAGGTTTTCAGCTACCTGCGCCATGAGTTCTTCACGATCCGCAAAAAGCGCAGCTTTGTCGGCGGCCATTTCTCCAACCGCACACCCAGCTTCATGCTTCTCCCGCTGCGCCTGCTCCTGGGTGGCACCTGGTTGTTTGAAGCAGTTGTGAAAATCCAGGAAGGCTGGATGAACACACCCAAGCTGACTGGCTTCTTCTCCGGTGCAGCTGGCGTCTTTGAAAGAGCGATCCAGGGCGCCAATTATGTCCCGGATGCCGCGGCTGGTGCCACTGGGGATGCGGCCTATGCTGCCACCGACGCTGTAGCCAGCGCTTCAACCGCTGTCACCGAGACCGCCGGCGCTGTCGCTGAAGCCGTCTGGGACAAAGCCCTGGTCAACTGGGATCTCTTTGGCCTGATCCAGGTCGAATTGATCAAGATCGCCAATGCATCGAGCAGCCTGATCGGTTATGCCCTGCGTTTCCCGAATGTGGTCACAGAGTGGATGAAGTCCAACGTCATCCTCGTCTCTGAAGGCAGCATGCTGTTCTTCCAGAACATGATCGTCGTCTCCGAGATCCTGATCGGCCTGGCTCTGATCGGTGGTCTGTTCACGTTCCTCGCCTCGGCCTACTCCCTGGTTCTTCTCGTGATGTTCCTGATGACCACCGGCCTTTACCTCGGTCAATGGTGGATGGTCGCTGCCGGCCTGGCGGTCCTGTTCGGCGGCGGATCCGTCTTCGGCCTGGACTATTATGCCTTGCCCTGGCTCAAAAAGGCCTGGAAAAAAATCCCTTGGGTGAAGAAGAGCTACTTGTACAATGACTGATATCCAATCATGCCAGAGCGGGTCTGCCCAGGATCGGATTGATCTTGGGCAGGCCCGCCTTTTGGTCAAAGAACGCATCCAGTCGATCCTGCATCGATCTGATCGCACGGTCCGCGACGTCATGCAACATCTGGCCGGCAGTGATGGCAAGGCTTTCCGGGCTTATCTGCTTTTAGCCGCCTCTGCCGACGAGGCTGGCCTGGTTCCTGCATGCGCCATCGATGCGGCTGCCGCAGTGGAGCTGCTGCATCTGGCAACCTTGGTCCATGACGATATTCTCGACGATGCCCCCTTGCGCCGGGGCAAGGCCAGCGTGCACAGCCTGTTTGGCAAAAAAACAGCTGTGCTCAGTGGTGACTACTTGTTCAGCCTGGCGCTGACGCTGATCGCAGGGATCGCCGAAACCCATGCTTTGCGCTACAGTGAATTTTCCCGCGCCATTGCCCAGATCTGCATGGGTGAGCTCAGCCAGCATCGCCACAACCGGGATGTTGACCTCTCTGTGTTCAGCTATCTGCGGATCATTTCCGGCAAAACCGCGGTCTTGTTTGCCCTGGCCATGTATGCTGGATCAATCCTGGGCGGACATTCCGAGACCCAGTCGCGCCGGCTGAGCCGCTTTGGTTTTTGCATCGGCATGCATTTCCAGCTGGCCGATGATTGCCTCGATTACGAGGTCTCGACCCAGACCATGAAAAAGCAGACCGCCAAGGACCTGGCGGAAGGGGTTGTGACACTGCCTCTCATTTTCGCCTTGGCTGAAAAACCAGCCTTGCGCGATCTGGTCCGCGGCACTGATCTGGATCCTATGGAAATTGCTGCGATCAGCAAAGAACTTGTCGCTGCAGGGTATGTCGGCCGCGCTCGCCGCGTAGCACAGCGCTACATCGACAAAGCCCGTTCCATCCTCGAGTCTGTCGATGGCCAGTCCCGCCGCCAGCTTTTGGGTGAAATCCTCGATTCCATTGCCGTACGCAGGTATTGATCCTGCCTGCTCATCGAATCGATAAGCACTGATGCTCACAAAGGATAACAGATGCTCAACCGTTTTTTCAGCTTTGTCGAAATCCGGACCAAACTTGCCAGCCTTTTTCCATTTCTGCTCGGGCTGGCTTTTGTCTATAGCCGCTACCAGACGATCAACTGGATCCTGACAGGCGTGTTTTTTGCCAGCATGCTCGTGTTCGATATGGCGACGACTGCCTTGAACAATTTCATCGATACGCGCAGCAATGGCCAACCGCTGCCTTTTGCGCGCCGGACAGCACTTCTGATTCTAGTCACCCTGCTTATCCTGGCGACTGCGCTGGGCCTGGTTCTGGCATTCTCGACCGACTTGACCATTCTGCTGGCCGGGTCAGCCTGTTTCGCCGTGGGCATTTTCTACACCTTCGGCCCAGCCCCGATCTCGCGCATGCCACTGGGCGAGCTTTTCTCTGGCTTGTTCATGGGATTTTTCATCCCTTTCCTCGTTGCCCAGATCAATGCCCCGTCCGGCAGTCTGGTGTTCATCCAGCTGGACAGGCAACTGTTCAATCTGGCCCTGCGCTGGCCGGAACTGCTGAAATTGTTCCTGGTGACAGTCACCCCGGTTGCCACGATTGCCAACATCATGCTCGCCAACAACATCTGCGATCTTGAACATGACCGCACAGTCAGCCGCCTGACGTTGCCGCACTACATCGGGGTGCCAGCTGCCCTGAATGTCTTTGCCGGACTCTATTACGCTTCGATCATAAGCTGGATCGCACTCGCAGCCCTTGGCCTGGTGACCCCCTGGATTCTGATAGCCCTCCTGGTTGTCCTTCCAGTCGGAAAAAATATCCGGCAATTCCGCCAGCTCCAGACCAAAAAAGACACCTTTGCCGTGAGCATCCAGAACTTTCTTCTCCTGATGCTGCCACTGGTTGTAGCAACGGCACTGACTCAGATGTAATTCTTTCCAAACCAGAGTGCGATCTCCCTGGCTGCACTGGCCGCAGAGTCCGACGCGTGGACACTGTTGCGGCGCGTGTCGAGGGCATACAGCGCCCGGACCGTTCCTGGTGCCGCATTGGCCGGATCGGTTGCACCGTTCAATTCCCTGACGCGAGCGACTGCATTGTGTCCCGCCAGGACCAGGGCGACAACCGGATGTTCCGTCAGCCGCTCCAGCAGGCCCTCATAATACGGTTGCCCCAGATGCTCCGCATAATGCTCCGCTACCCGTTCCCTGGCCGGCCGGAGCATTTTCAACTGTGTGACCTCCAGACCGGCCTTCTCATAATGGGCCAGGATCGCCCCGATCAAGTGACGCTCACACGCGTCAGGCTTGATCAGGACCAGGGTTTGTTCAACGGGAACTTCAAGATCGAGGTTGATCACGGGCAGGCCTCCTGGGAGTGAAAATAAGGTGCAAGATCTGCACCCAGGTCTGGCATGATTTCCAGAAGAAGGGGCACTCTTGGCCGTAGGTCTGGCCGGGATCGTAAAATTTCCGCAAAAACATCACCCCTGGCAAGAATCTGATCACGGCACTGGCTCTGCCTCATCAAACAACTGTCCTTTGGCGAACGTCACGACACGCACGCTGCGCTATTACGACCAAGTAGGTTTGTTGAAGCCACGCCGGATCTCGGTCAACGGTTATAGGATCTATGATAGCCAGTCAGTTGACCAGCTGCAACTCATCCTGTTTTATGGCTCTTTGCTTGTTTCCGTGAAAAGGAATGATGGGATGCACTCAAACCTCCAATAATTGACTGTCCTGGAACCGTGGATGGTCGTTGCATGGTTTCGTGTCAGGACATTCTGAGAATCGCGACACTTTCGGAGAAAATGTTTCGTCTTAAGTATCAGACCTGCGATGAGGGGTGGCACTGAATGTGGAAAGTTCCGATTTGGGGGTAGGAGGTGGCGCGAAGTCTGGCACCCAGGATGGAATGTTCACGAATCGGAGCCAGACGTGTGGCCAAGTCTGGCACTCCATGCGGAATGTTCACGATTTAGGGTCGGTCCACTTTTTTGGAAAAGTGTGTCCAGAAGACACAG
>DIGA01000038.1 GCA_002419365.1 Mageeibacillus sp. UBA5734
CCGAGAATAAGTTGACACGGTCAGCTGTAAACATTGTCTTGACAGTCAAGTCCTATCTATGATAAAAAATGACCTGAAAAGCCGCAGGTGAAGATTTCCAGGTGACAACGCCTTGAAATAATTACCCAGATACATATTGGAAGACCAACCCGTACAGTCATTCTACTGGACGTTCGAGTAAGCCAATTATCCACAGCCGCAAGGTTTTGGATATTGGCTTTTTTATTGTTCAAAAAGAGGAGAAAGCAATGCAACACATCGAAACAACAAGTCCGAGATCAACCGCTGGTCTGGGAACAGACATGCTGAGCAACCGCGAATTCTATTTTCTGCTGGAAAAATTCTGCCTGGAACAGGTAAGGGAAGACTCTGGATATCACAGCTTCCTGAACCGGTATTTCAACGATGAAGGCTATGTGGACCTCTGGCGGATCCCGAACCTGATGCTGGATGTGATCCAGCAAAACACCAAATTCCAGGCCCATATGGCCGAGGCAGAATTCCGGGCCACTTTCCAGATTTTTGTAGCCGACTTGTATCATTTCTGCCTGCATGCAATCCCTGCCTTTTCCACAATCCAGAAGGAAGACGCACCTGCAGCTGTTTCGCTGCAGCAACTGAAAGAACAGCAGCAGTTTGTCCAGTCCCTGATGGAAACATTCATCCAGGTTCTGGAGCATCTCGGCGCCGAGGGGCAGTCAGAAGACGCAGCATGAACCAGATCATTCCACCTCCAGCGAAAATCGGTATCATTGGCGGCGGCCAGTTAGGTAAAATGCTGGCCAGCGCAGCCAAACGCATGGGCTATCATGTGACGGTCCTGGACCCCAATCCATTAGCCCCGGCCGGGCAAGTGTCGGACCAGCAGATAGTCGCAGCGTTTTCCGACACCGCAGCCATCCGCAAGCTAGCGGAGGAAGTAGCTGTCACCACCTTTGAATTCGAGCACATCGATGCAGACATCCTGATCGAACTGGAACGGGAGGGGCATCGCATCGTCCCTTCCGGGTCCAGCTTGAAGATCATCCAGGACAAACTCATCCAAAAGACTTTTCTTAAAGACGCAGGGGTTCCGGTCCCGGCTTATGCCGCAGCCACGTCCCTCAAAGACTTGCGCGAATTCGCTGCCGTTCACGGTTACCCGCTGGTGATCAAAAACCGTACCGGTGGCTATGATGGCAAAGGCACAACGCTCGTTGCGGATGATGACCAGCTCAAGCGTGTCTTGAAACAGATACCGGAACAGTCCTGCATGGTCGAGCAATATGTGCCCTTCAAACGAGAACTATCAGTTCTGGCTGCCCGCAATGCCCTTGGGCAGGTGGAACTGTACCCGGTCGCCGAAAACATGCATGAACAGAGCATTCTACAGATGTCGCGGGTGCCGGCCCTGGTCAGCATGGATGTCGAAAAGGAAGCCCAGCAAATCAGCGAACGTGTACTGGCCGCATTTCAAGATTCAGGTGTTTTTTGCATCGAGCTGTTCCAGACTCAGGACAACCGGATACTGGTCAATGAAGTGGCCCCTCGGCCCCATAACACTGGCCATTATTCCATAGAAGCCTGTGTGACCTCCCAGTTCGAACAGCTGGTCCGGATCATGACCGGAATGCCGTTGGGATCCACGCGCCTGAGATCACCCTGTGTCATGGCCAATCTCCTGGGCCATCGAGATGTCCAGGGGCCATACACCATCCTGGGTCTGGAGGAAGTCTTGGCGGCGGAAGACATCCACTTGCATCTCTATGGCAAACAGCAGACCGCCCATTTGAAAAAACTAGGTCACCTGACTGCCTTGGGCGGTAACATCCTGCTGGCAGAAAGGAAATGCCGCAAAGCCTTGGACCAGATCAAAATTGTTCCGTTGGCCATGCCTGATATCCCATCATAAAAAATGCCGGATCCCGCTTGAGCTGGAGACCCGGCATTTTTTATGGCTGAATATAGACGATCAGTGTCCGGGATGGATCCGGTGCGTATGCTTGCCGTTCTGGATTTGCCGGTGCGTCATGACAACGCCCAGATAGATCAATGTGCTCAGGATGATGATGCTGACGCCAGATGGGATATTCGCATAGTAGGCGATCACCAGTCCCATCAGGGCAAAGCCAAATGAGAAGAGCATGGAGAACAAGATCACATTGCGGATCGATTTGAACATGATCTCGGCGATTGAAACGGGTACGGTGAGCAGAGCAATGGCCAGGATAATGCCGACGACCTTGATCAGGACAATGATTCCGACCGGCAGGATCACATAGACGAGTAGTTGCAGGTAGTTGACTTTGATCCCGCGGGCTGCAGCATATTCTTCATCGAACAGATACAAGACCAGATGGTTGTAGAACATGACAAACAAGAGCCCGATCACGCCTGAAAAAACGGCCATGTAGAACAGGGAGCTGTTGCCAACCGCCAGAATGTCGCCTAAGAGGTAGCTGGTCATATCCGGCATGTAGCCGGGGGCCATGGAGATGAACAGAATCCCCAGAGCCATGCCGAAAGCCCACAGGATGCCGGTCATGGTATCGGCTTTCATCTTGGATTTTTCCGGCATCTTGCTGATCAGCAGAGAAGACGCCACCGCAAAAGCGATCCCGCTCAGGATTGGTTCGATGCCGATCAGATAGCCCAGGCCGATCCCGCCAAATGAGGCATGTGCGATGCCGCCAGACATGCTGATCAGACGCTTTTCGATGGCAATGGTCCCAACGATACCGACCACGACACTGGCCAGCAGGGCTGCCAGCAGGGCGTTGCGCATAAAAGCATAATTCAGGATTGCATCAATCATCGGATCAGACCATCCTTGAGAAGCTCCAGCAATACCCTGGGATCCGGGTAGGTGGTGACTGTTTTATTGACATAGAGCGCAACATCCGCGATCGGCAGTACCTCGTCCAGGTGATGACTGGCGAGGATGATCGTTTTCTCTTTCTTTAGACGGCCCAGGACCTGGTACAGGTCACGGTTGGCATCGATATCCAGATTCGCGTCCGGCTCATCGAGGGCGATGATCGATGTGTCTGCAGTCAGGGCCCGGGCGATCATGGCCCGGCGCAACTGGCCACCCGACAGCTGGCCGATACCGCGAGTTGCTAGCCCGGACAGCCCCACACAGTCAAGGGCTTCAAATGCTTTTTGATGGTCTTTTCTGGAATAGCTGTGAAAGGGGCAGATCCGCTTATCGAGCGTACCCATAAGGACAAAATCCCCAACCGTCAAAGGAAATGCGACATCAAAAGAAGGTGTCTGTGGGACATAGGCGACAGTGCCATAGCGGTCGATCTGGCCGCTTTCTGGTTTGAGCTGTCCGGTCATCAGGCGCATCAGGGTGCTTTTGCCACCGCCATTAGGTCCAACCAGCACAGTCAGAGTCGCAGGCTGTATTCCCAGGGAAACATCACCGACCGCACAGACTTCCGCATAGTAAAAACGAACGTCGTGGAATACCAGCAAGTCCGGTTTGTCTGGCTTGGTCAGATGAGGCAGGATGGATGGTTCGCTTCGCTTATCCATTGGCTTGGACCAAGGTCTGGGCGATGGCTTCCATGGCTGCGAGATAATCGCCCGACAGGGGCTCGACTTTGGCTGTGACGCCTTTGATTTCCTGGGCGACAATCCGGGCCTGAGTGTCATCGAACTCGGCCTGGTAAAAGACCACCCGGATCGACTTCTGCCGGGCATAATCGATGATGGCATTGAGTTCCGCGGCAGTTGCTTCTTTACCCGCCAGTTCGATCGAGATCATGTTGAGTTCATAATCCTCGGCAAAGTAAGCGTACGACCCGTGGTATGTCAGGAAATCACGCGATTTCCGCTTTGCGAAGGAGTTACGAATGGACTGGTCGAGGGCCTGGAGGCTGGTGATGTAAGCCTGGGCATTGGATTGGAATTCTGCCGCATGTGCGGGATCTAAAGCAGTCAATTCTGCCTCGATCCGTTCGATGATGACGATGGCTCGTTTGGGCGATAGCCAGACATGATGATCGATCACCTGAGCTGTTCCGGTAGCCTCAATTTCGGAAAGTTCAGGCTCGCCCAGCAGGATGGACTGGCTGACCGGACGCAAGGGGTAAAACTCACCAACGGCCTGCTGCAGATCAACCAATTTGATATCTGAGTTGAAATCCTTCAGTCTGGGCAGGATGTTGGCCTTTTCCGTCGGTGTTTGCAAACTCAGGTACAGCGATGCATCCGACAGCGCCTGCATCTCGAGATTGCTGGGCTGATAATTGGCCGGACTGTTGCCAGGAGGGATCATGGTCACGACTTTGACGTGGGTACCGCCGACCGCTGTGACAAAAGAAGCCAACGGGACAATGCCGACTGCAACGGTGAGAGGCTGAGTGCTGCCAGCTTTTGATGACTGTGCCGGCTCTGCGGCACACCCCGATGAAATTAACCCGATGGCAAGGGAATTAAAACCAGAAGTGCTAGGGGTCAAGAAAAAGTTGATGGATTCGCACGTGACCTGCCTGACTTAATTATTTCAGCAAACAGGTCAAGTGTATCCTTTGAAATGAGCATATGTCAATTTTCATACGTTACAGATCGGGCGGATAAGCGTGCCGAACCAGGGACAAAGGGGCTGCCTCTTCGGGCGAGTTCCTTTTTCGGAACCTGCCATCAATGCTCGGACAAGGCTGACAGATCGGGCTGGTGGGCGGTCGTGTTGCTAATGAGAAAATCCTGCTGCTCCGCTGTCAGGTCAGGGTTGGCGGCCTGGATGATATCTATGGCTGTCACAGGCAGATAAGAGTCTTCTTCGAAATCCATTGGAATGTTCTTGTACATGGACACAAAGATTTTGACGGAACCATTGCCGACGTCAAGTCCGGATGCTTCGTAAAGATCCTCCAGATCGCCCGTCCGCAGATCTGCCGGATCGAGATCGGAAGGCAAACCAAAGGCTGTCAGCAAAACTGCCGGATCGATTTCAAAAGCAGTGGCAACTGAGGCAAAGGTGAAACTGCCCCGGATGTCTTCAGGTTCGAGGGATCCGGCTGTGACGGTCTGGTTGCGACCGCCGCCGTAACCACCCCCGCCTCCTTCGGATCCGCCATTGCTGGTCGTACTCCAGATCCCGCTGAGCTGGGCGATGCCGATGCCGCCGAGAATAATCACAATTGTAATCAGGGCCATCAGGGCAGGTTTGATTTTCATTCAGGTATTCCTCGCTTTATTGAATGCTTCAGGGAGCAGTTCGATGGTGACAGTTTCTGGCACCTGGCAGCTGCGGTCCGATGTGCATTCGAGACAGCTGATGCACTGGGCATCGCGGACGTTCCCGGCTGTAGCGACCGCGATGTTCATCGGACAGTCACGATTGCAGCGATTACAGCTGATGCAGCTTGAGGTTTGGCGGTGTATGGTAAAAATCCGGATTTTATTGAATATTCCAAGCAGAGCGCCATAGGGACAGGCATATTTGCACCATGGCCGGGCGACAAACAGGGACAGAACCAGGGTGGTGCCCAGGATGACCAGCCCACCAATTGCAACTTCACCGGTCCAGAAATTGAATAACGCATAATAGGGATCGATGGATTCAAACACCAGCATGCCTGAGGTAGCTGTCACATAGATGACCCAGGCAAGCAGTCCATAACGGAGTTGACGCAAGATTTTATCCAGCTGGGCTGGAATCAGATGATTGTACCGCTTGCCCATCAGGCGTCGCCCCAGATTGCTGGTCCAGTCCTGGAGAGATCCGAGGGGACAGATCCAGCCGCAGAGCACAGGACCGAACAGGATGCTCAGAATGACCGCCAAACCTGCCAGGATGACAGACGAAGCGTGTATCCGCTGGATGTAGCTGCCATCGGTGATCAGACTGTACAAGGTCACGACACCACCGAATGGACAGATGGAATGCAAGGATACATTCGGCAGGAATTCCCAGCCAGGGATGCGTTCAGACAGGTTCTTCCCCAGAGCTAGGTAACTGACCAATGAGAAGAAAAAAATCTGCGTCGCGAGCCGGATGTTAAACATTTGTCTGCGCCTGGCTGACGACTTCGGTTCGAAACCGGTCTCTTTCATGGTTCCTCCAGTCATTTCAAGTTCATTGTTTCAAATTAAGCTTACGGTCTAAATGTATTGAAATTGTTAGAATTGCACGGCAAGTCTCACACATTTTGAACATAATTTCCTCATATAAATGGATCACATGGGGATCGATGATCAAATCTGCCGCTGGCAGCTCAACAAGGACTCAGAAGAGGCGGATCGCCTGATCCAGGCCTATCTTCCGTTTATCATCAAAACCTTGTCCAAAGCAGCAGGGCGCTTCATAGATCCGGCACAAGATGATGAATACAGCATTGGACTGCAGGCATTTTACGAAGCTATGCAACGCTTTGACCGGGACAATGGGAAATTCCTGCCGTTTGCCCAGCTTGTCATGATCAGCAGGGTCAAAAGCTGGTGGAAACAAGATCGAAAGCACGGCCAACTTTCGCTGGATGAACTGGAGATCGAACCACCCTCTGTGACTGATCTGGCAGAGGACTTTTGCCGGGCTGAAGATATCCTCCTATTTATACGCCAATTGCAAGCATTCGGTTTGACACCGGAAGACCTTGTCAAGGCAACTCCGCAAAGGCGGGACGTCAGGGAAAATCTTTTGGAAATCGCCTGCAGAATGAGTCTGGAGCAGGACTTGATGGACACGATGAAGCTCAAACATCGGCTACCGATCCAGGCAGTGGCCAGACGTCTTTCAATCAACGCCCAGATGATCAAGCGGCATAAGGTCTATTTGCTGGCAGCGGCACTGGTCTATTCAGATCCACAATCCATGCTGGCGCAATGGCTGGGAAAATGTGGAGCACAATTTTGAAAAAGGGTCAGTTAGCAGAAGTTTGTCGTGTATCTTATGGCAAATGCCATGAAGGAGATAAGTCAGTGAGACATGAAGCGGTCGTCGTAGAGGTTGGTCGAACAAAGACCATTGTTCTGACTGCAGATCATGCCTATCAGCATGTTCGCCGTCGCCCTAATCACATCGTCGGCCAGAAGATTCTCTTTGAGCCCAGTGATTTTCTCCTTTTCGGACACAAGCAGATGGAGGTAAGAAGCATGACAAAACAATGGATGACCGTGGCAGCAAGCCTGATTCTGGTCGCAGGACTCACCTTAGGGGGGCTTGCCCTTTTCCAAGGGAAGAACACGGTGCAGACAGCAAATGACAACATACAAAAGGAATCAAGCCAGTTGACACCAGAATCAGCGGCCGCCTTGGCTGCACATCCAGTAGCAGCAGTGATTGCTGTAGACATCAATCCCAGTGTTGAGTTGTCCTTGGATGCTGAGGGGTTGGTCATCGAGGCTGCAGCCATGAACTCGGATGCTGAAACACTCGATCTTGTTTCAGTTCTCGGGCTGCCAGCTGAAGAGGCAATTGCCACCATTGTTGCCATGGCCAGTGAGGCCGGTTTCATTACACCAGATGATGGCGTAGATGACTTTGTCGTCCTGACTGCAGTCAATCTCGAGGATTCTCTTGATACTTCTGCAGAAGTATCTACAGCGGAGTCAGCAGAGGTTCTGACCGATGACGGCTCAACTGAAACAGCGATTGATCAGGTGCTTTCACGATTGCGCCAGAGACTGATTGAAAATCCGGATCTTGACGCAGTCACCTTTGCGATGCTGCAAGCCACTGAAGAACAGCGGCAAATCGCCCATGAACAGCAGATTCCGCTGGGACTGGAACTGGTCAATGAACTTGCCATCGCAAATGGAATCGAGCCGGTTGATTCCGTCCGCGAATTTTTCCTGAATCCTGACCTGTTTCTGCTCGCACTTGAAAATGGCCTGGTGGTCAAACGTCCTGGGCCGGGAACAGGGAGTCAATCTGATCACAGTGAAACCATGGGTCTGACTCAAAGTTCCGGTCAGGGTCCTGGTCAGTCTGACGGCTTACTTGCCGGCGGTGGTGATGGAAGCGGTTCTGGTCCGGAAAATGCCCCGCGCAGTGGAGACCCGACCGGTGAACCAACGGGCGAGCCAACTGGTACCGGTCAGGGAGCTGGCGGTGCCAATCGAGGTGGCAAACGAAGCGACTCCTGACATACGGACAAGCATAGTCACGACAAAGAAGAGGCCTGATCTTTCAACCGACCAGGCCTCTTTTCGTTTATAATGACAAGCAGTACGTTGATCCCTAACAAATCCAGGAGGCTATCACGATGAGCAGGAAAATTGTGGTCATTGGCAGCAGCATTGCCGGAATCACTGCCGCAGAGGCGGCACGCAAGCAGGATCCCGAGGCCGAAATCGTCATTCTGTCCCACGAGGCATTCATGCCGTACTACCGGCTCAGGATCTGTGAAATCCTCAACGAGCCAGCATTGGCTGAAAAGCTTTTCTTGCATCCCGCGAGTTGGTATGAGGAACGCCGACTGGAAGTCCGACTGAGTCAGACGGTTGTCGCTTTGGACCCGATCGAGAAGAAGCTGCGCCTCGACAATGGCCTGACGGAATCATTTGACAGCCTGGTCATCGCCTCAGGCAGCCAGAGTTTCATCCCGCCTGTACAGGGGATCGCCCGGCCTGGCGTCCACTCGCTCTGGACGCTGCAAGATGCCCTGACGGTCGCCGAAGAGCTGCGCAAGGCAAAAAAAGTCATCGTCATCGGCGGCGGATTGCTCGGTCTGGAAGCAGCCTATTTTGCCCGCAAGGCAGGCTGCGCCGTGGACATCATCGAGAAGGCCTCACGATTGCTGGCCAACCAGCTCGATGACGCTGGCTCACAGGTGTTCCTTGACCGCGTGCGCAAACTGGACATCCAGGTCCACCTGTCAGCTGAGCTCAAGCAGATCCATGGTCAATCCGAGGAAAACACCAGCCCTGTTCAGCATGTCCATTTGACGGACGGACGGTTGCTGGATGCCGACATGGTTTTGGTTTGCATCGGCGTCCGGGCCAATATCGGTTTCCTTGATTATTCCAACCTGGCTGTGCAACGCCGGATCAGTGTCGATGACAAAATGGAAACCAGCGTGACCGGCATCTTTGCGGCCGGCGACGCTGCAGAACCCGGTGGATACTGGTTCGGCCTCTGGTCGGTAGCCAAAGCCCAGGGACTCGTCGCTGGCACCAACGCTGCCGGAGGTGACCTGTCTTTTGACAAGGTCATCCCGCCCTATGTGATCAACACGATGGAAACCAAAATTGTTGTCCAGGGTGACAAAGGCATCATGGGCGAGGCCCACTACGATCTCGATGCGCTGCTCAATGAAGACAATGGTACCTACCGCAAGCTGATCTATCGCGATGGCATTTTCAGCGGTTTTATCCTGATCGGCGACACGTCAGAATTCACCAAATTGCAGAAGTCTCTTGGCAAGCAGGGAAAAGAATAGCATGCTTTTTAGCCTATCCTTGATCATTATGCTGGGATTTGCTCTGAAGGGGATTTTCCAGAAGCTCCAGTTGCCTGGCCTTTTAGGCATGCTGCTGACGGGTGTCGTGCTGGGCCCGCATGTGCTGAATTTGATTTCCCCGAATATCCTGGTAATCTCAGCCGATTTGCGGGAAATCGCCCTGATCGTGATCCTGGTCCGGGCTGGATTATCGCTGGACCTCAGGGATCTCAAGAAAGTGGGCCGGCCGGCGCTCCTGATGTGCTTTGTCCCGGCGACTTTCGAGATCATCGGAGTGGTCCTGCTGGCACCGCTGCTGCTTGGCATCAGTTATCTGGAGGCAGCGATCCTGGGTGCCATCCTCGGGGCGGTTTCGCCTGCTGTGGTCGTGCCCAAAATGATCCATCTGATCGAGTCCGGATATGGCAGGAAACACAGCATCCCGCAGCTGATCATGGCCGGTGCATCGGCAGATGATATTTACAACATCGTGCTGTTTACGTCCTTCATGGGCATCTATGCCGGCCAGGGCTTCAGCCCGGCGGCCATGCTGGAAATCCCAGTCTCGATCCTGACAGGTGTTGTGGTTGGGATCGTGGCCGGACTTGTTCTGGTCCGGATTTTCCGCCTGTTGCATATCCGGGATACGATCAAAGTCTTGATCATTCTCGGTGTATCGTTCCTGATGGTTGGCTTGCAGGATCCTGTCAGTCAATGGGTGCCGTTTTCCGGCTTGCTGGCGGTCATGACTCTGGGGGGCATGATTCTAAAATCTTACGAATTATTGGCCCGGCGGATATCCGGAAAATTTTCCAAGATCTGGATTGCTGCTGAGCTCGTCCTGTTTGTCCTGGTTGGAGCCGAAGTCGATGTCCGGTATGCGGCTGGAGCCGGCCTGGCAGTCGTTGCCCTGATCCTGGGGGGCTTGTTTTTCAGGGCCATCGGCACATGGATCAGTGTCAGTGGAGCCGGACTGTCTGGCAAAGAAAAACTGTTCAGCGTGATCGCTTATCTGCCCAAAGCCACCGTCCAGGCTGCCATCGGCGCGTTGCCACTGGCAGCAGGCGTGGCAGCAGGTAACATGATCCTGACCGCGGCCGTCGTCGCGATCCTGATTGCAGCACCGCTCGGGGCGATTGGCATCGAAAAAACCTACCAACGCTTGCTGGAACGTAACTGATACCAGACGGATGACGCTCGACCTTAAGCCTAGACAGAATAGCGGGCTTCCAGCTGATCGAGCACCAAGAGCAGCCGTGTTGTCTCGGCAGCGTGGCTGGCATCGGTTTCAAAGCCCCGGGTTTTTTCATCAATGACCTGCAAAACATCCTGGGGCAGCTTGCTTTCGGCAAACGGATAGACAGCAGTGTCCTCGCGCACGATGTGACCGCGGATCAGGTCCACATAGGCCATTATATGGGACAGGATCTTCAGTTTGCTGAGGGTGTCCTGATACTGATCATAGTGGTCAAGGGCCGATTCCAGACTAACGACCTGGTACCGGGCGAGGCTGTGCTCAGACAGCATGCCGTGCTTGATCAGCTTCTCGGCCACAGGCCCGAGCCGGCTGGCCATTTCATTGAACAGAAACTGCTCTTCCTTGCCGTGATGGTGCCTGTCGGCATATCCGCGAATAAAATCGATCGCTGCCCGGAAATCCGCCGTGTCCAGCTGCCTGCCGTCGAGGATGTCGACACAGGCCTGTTCCATTGTGTTAGCCAGACGCAGGATCTGGCGATGTTCGGCAATCATGGTTTCTATGGCGTACATATAGAACTCCTTAGCGCAATGGTTTTGGTGGCCAGATGGTCACAGAACTGACGGTCATGCTCGACAAACAGGATGGTTGGTTTGAAGGTTAGGATCAGATCCTCGATCTGGATCCGGGATAGGATGTCGATGTAATTCAAAGGTTCATCCCAGATATAGAGATGGGCTTGCTCACACAGACTGGTAGCCAGCAAGACTTTTTTCTTCTGTCCGGCACTGTAGCTATCGAGCGGTTTGTCAAATTGTTCCTTTGTGAAATCGAGTTTGTTGAGGATCGCCTTGCACAGGCTTTCATCAATGCCGCGTTCTTGCAGAAACGGCCGCAAGCCGCCCGTCAAACCTGATGCATCCTGCGGGACGTAGGACAGTTTGAGTTGACTGGCGCGCAGCAGCGTGCCGGTGTAAGAAATATCCTCGCCCAGGATCAGTTTCAGGAGGCTCGATTTACCAGAGCCATTGGGCCCAGCCAGGGCGACTCGATCGCCAGGGTTGATCAGGAACTGGATGTCCTGACAGATGGTTCTGGATCCATACTGGATGCTGACTCCATCGAGCTGGACCAGATGGCGGGCATGATGCTGGAGTGGATGGATTTTCAAAGGGAACTGGTTTTCGACATCCTGCAGCAAGCGCGATTTTTCCTCGATGGCTTTCTGCTGGCGCGCTTCTATGACTTTGGCCTGCTTCATCATCTTGGCCGCTTTGTGGCCGATATAGCCGCGGTCGACCATGCTGTTGTCGGGTCGTCCACCATATTTGGTCTGCTCGAGTTTGTCAGACCAGTGCGATGTCCGCCGTGCTGCAGTTGAGAGACGATCAATGTCCTGCTGCAACCGCTCGTTGGCGGTCTGCTCAGCTTTTTCCAGACGCTGTCGATTCTCCCACCAGGATGAGAAATTACCTGCCTGGAGCTCGATGCTGGTCCGATTGATTGACAGCACGTGATCGATGCAGCCATCGAGAAACGCGCGGTCATGGGAAACGACAATAAAGCCGGATTTTCTGGCCAGATAGGCACTGACTTTCTCTCGTGCGAGTTGATCCAGATGATTGGTTGGTTCATCAATCAGCAGGTAATGATTGTCTCTCAGGAACAAGCAGGCGAGCAGGATTTTCGTCTGTTCGCCATTACTGAGCTGGTTAAAAGGCTGTTCAAGAACGGATAAATCGACTGCCAGCAGATTGAGCTCCCGTTCGAACTGCCACTGGGCAGCCTCAGGAGACTGTTCCATGATGATTTCACGGGTCAAACGGCCCGGGTCTTGGATTTCAAACGGAAAATAATCAAATGGGACTCGGGCGGAAATCTGCCCTGTGTGATCCAATTCACCCAGCAGCAAGCGCAGAAGGGTCGTTTTGCCACGGCCATTGCGCCCGATCAATCCTAACTTCCAGCTGGAGTCGATCTGAAGACTCAGCGAGTCAAAGACTGGCGTCAGACTGCCGTCGTAGCTAAAACTTAAATTCTGGACCTGAATCAGGGACATGAGTCATGCTTTCTTGCCAGCGCAGTCGCGGCAGAGACCATAGAGTTTGACCCGGTGATCCTGCACGACGAAACCATATTGCTCAAGCACACGGATTTCCAGCTCATCGAGCATGTCGTCCGGGAAATCCTCGACCGTGCCGCAGCGCTGGCAAATCATGTGGTGATGCTCGTGCTTGTGGTCATCTTCGTGCACCTGGTAGCGGGTGCAGCCATCGTCGAGATTGATCCGGCGGACCAGCTTGAGCTTCTCCAGCAAGGCCAGGGTCCGGTAAACGGTGGCGATCCCGATGGGGTTGCCGCTCTGGCCCAGGAGCTTGTGTACCTCGTCGGCGCTCAAATGCTGGCCACTGTTGGCAATCAGGATATCCAGGACTGCCTGGCGCTGCCCGGTTAATTTGTAGCTGCCATCCGACAGCCTGGATTTCAGATCCATAAAAAATCTCCCTGCCGCATCATCGATAGGATCCATGATACAACAGGGAGCCTTGAAAATAAAACGTCCGGTTGCGGGTCAATGCTTGCAGCGAGAGCGTTCTTCGATCGAGCAACCACCGGAACACCCGGCACAGGTGTTGTTTTTGGTGCTTTTGAAAAAACGATAGGCGCCGTAGACAACAAGAGCGGCCACGATCAGGCCGACAATGAGATCCGCTAACATCAGGATTCTCCTTTCAGTTCAGTTGCGCTGGCCAGGGACGGGGACGTCGCTCGCTTGCGCAGCAGGAAGGTGATTAAGGCTACGACCGCGACCAGGATCACGAGCGCCGGGACCAGGCTGGGCGCAGGCTGGCCGGTGACAAGCAACGTTCCAACTTGTGTGATCAGCATGGCAACGGTGTAGCCGGTTGTCAATTGGAAAACCAAGGCGCGACCCAGCCATTTGCGATTGCCCAGCTCAGCGTTCATGGCGCCGATGGCGGCAAAGCAGGGTGGGGCAAACAGGTTGAAAGACAAGAAGGCAAAGGCGGTCACAGGGGTGAAGATGCTGGCCAGCGGTCCGGCCGGAGTGAAAAGCAAATCTTCCGATGCGGCCAGGACGATGGCAAACGTCGAGACGACGTTTTCCTTGGCGACAAATCCGGTCAAGACCGCGACGGCAGCCTGCCAACCGATGAATCCGAGTGGAATGAGCAAGGGGGCGATGATCGTGCCCGCAGCTGCGAGCATGCTCTGGCTGGGATCTTCGACCACGCGCAGGTTCCAGCTGTAGGTCTGGGTGAACCAGACCAGGGTGTTCATGACCAGGATGATGGTCGATGCTTTGATAACAAAAGACTTGGCCTGTTTAGTCATCTGGGTGAGGGCATGGCGCAGGCTGGGCAGTCGGTATTCTGGCAATTCGATGATAAATGATGAGCTGCCTTCATAGTTGAAGATCTTTTTCAGAATCAAGCCACCGATGATGATCAGGACACCGGCCATCAGGTACATGGCGGGGAAGACCCAGGTTGCCCCTGGGAAAAAGACGGCTCCAAACAGGGCGATCACGGGCAGCTTGGCACTGCAGGGGACAAAGGGTGTCAGCAGGGTCGTGACCCGGCGTTCGTTTTCATCCTCGATGGTGCGCGAGGCCATGACACCCGGAATCGAGCAGCCGGAGCCAACGATCATCGGGATGATCGACTTGCCGGACAGGCCGATGCGTTTGAAATACCGGTCCATGACCACGGCGATCCGGGCCATGTAGCCACTGTCCTCAACCAGGGCCAGGAGGAAAAACAGGACCATGATCAGGGGCAGGAAGCCGAGGACTGCACCGACGCCGCCCAGGATACCGTCGACAACCAGCGACTGGAGCAACTCGTTCAGTCCGATGGCGGCGAAAAGCTGGTAGGCAGCTGCCGGAACGATCTCGCCAAAGAAGGTGTCGTTGAGATATCCGGAGGCCCAGCCGCCCAGGCCATTGATCGACAAAGCGTAGATGGCCCACATGACCAGGGCGAAGATAGGCAGTCCCCAGAATGCATGGGCCACAATCCGGTCCACCCGGTCGGACAGGGTCACGACGGAAGCGTCTCGGCCCCGGTGGAGGACCTTTTCCACGATCTCCCGCACATAACGGTGGCGACTTTTGTCCTCGTCCGGTGTTCCCTGACCAGAAAATACTGGTGCTGACTGGGTAGATCCTGCCAGAGACAAGGCCTGGGCAGTTAATTCCTGCAAACCTTCCCCGGTGTTGGCGGCGACCGGGATGACCGGACAACCGAGAACCTGTGCCAGTTCGTTGCTGTCTATCGTACTGCCCTGGCGCCGGACGAGGTCCTGCTT
>DIGA01000036.1 GCA_002419365.1 Mageeibacillus sp. UBA5734
TTTCACGGAATTAGATAAAGAGCCATATTGACATTATAAAATGTTATAATATTGACAGATGTGCCAGGTCCCATTCGTGAAAGAAGTGTGATGCGGGATGAAAAAATGGCTTTCATTCGCACTCATCCTGGCGCTCGTGGTGCTTGTGCCGGCCACCGTCATGGCCAAGCCAGCCGATGCCCATGAGGCGCAGAACAAAGTCAAAGCTCACGCAGTTCTCAATGTGAAAATGCCCGTCTATCATGTGACTGGCGGGACATCCGACCAGGTGGACGATGACAATCCCTTCAAGGGCCACATCACCATCACCACCCCCCGAGGCGCCAACAACCTGATCATCCGCGGGGTGATCGATGATCTGAAGAAAAAGACCGAGTATTCCGTCTGGGTCCGCAAGCTGTCCGGCTATACCGGACCGTCCCTGGACCACAATACCTCCCTTCACTACTTCAAACTGGTGCTGTTCCAAACCGATGATGACGGCCACGGCAGCTTCCATCTGAAAATCGCCGACAAAGACCTGCCAGCCGGGACTTACGAGCTGCAGATCGCGATCAATGAAGGCTCATCCACTGTGGCCGCCACGAAAAAATGGCTTGAAGTCAAAGTCAAATGAAAACTCCCGGGCCCTGGCACTCACTTTATGCAGGCCGTTTTCCCTGACCGGGAACGTGGCCTGTTTTCTTTTTGCCGGAGCATTAACACCATTGACCACATCGGTCAATGGTGTTAATCTGATATTGACCAGATCGGTCAAAAACCGTTTTAATCAATCAACTCGGCGAGGTAAACACATGCAGGAGATCATGCCTGGCATCGAACCGGAGAAACGGGACCGCATTCTCAACGCAGCGATCGAAGAATTCGCCAGTTTCCCCTACGAAAAGGCCTCGACCAACCACATCGTCGCCAAGGCGGGCATTTCCAAGGGCCTGCTGTTCCATTATTTCGGCAGCAAGCAGGAACTGTACCAGCAGCTCGTCGGATTTGTGATCGAGAAAATGTACCGGGCGGTCATGGACCGCATCAACTGGGACGAGACCGACCTCTTCGAGCGTCTGAAGCAGATCGCCCTGATCAAGATGGAAATCCAGCAGGCCTACCCTCATCTGTTCGATTTCCTTTTAAAGGTGATGAGCAACCAGCATCTGGCCAAGGCGGCCGAAATGGTCGAGTTTTACAAGGGCTATGGTCTCGATTTTGCGCAGGTCAGCCAGGATATCTATACCCGCAATGTGGACTACGGCAAATTCCGCGATCCGGCCACCACATCGGAAGCGGTCAACATCGTCCGTTGGTCGCTCGAGAAATACGGCGAGGAGATGCTGGCCCAGATAGGGTCCGACACCCCGCTCGATCTGGCCCAGGCTGCAGCGAGCATGAACCATTACATGGACATCCTGAAACAATCATTTTACAAACCGAATTTTGAGCAGGAGGGGCAAACCGTATGATCACCGTTGAGCATCTCTACCATTCCTATGGCAGAAACGACGTCTATGCCGTCAAGGATGTCAGTTTCGACATCCCGAAAGGTGAAGTTTTCGGATTTCTTGGTCCCTCCGGTGCAGGCAAGTCGACGACCCAGGGTATCCTGACAGGCCTTCTCCGCCTGCAACAAGGACAGGTTTCAGTCGCGGGCTACGATGTCAAAAACCTGAAAAACAGCATGTTCAACCGGATCGGCATGTCCTTTGAGCAGTCCAATGTCTACAGCAAATTGACCGCGCGGGAAAACCTCCAGTTTTTCGCCAAGCTTTACGACGTCCCGACGCGCGACCCGGATGAACTGCTCAAGCTGGTCGGTCTCGACGGCAAGGGGCAGATCCGGGCGGGCGAATTCTCCAAGGGCATGAAGCACCGCCTGACGTTTGCCCGCTCGATGCTCAACAATCCCGAGCTGTGGTTCCTTGACGAACCGACGACCGGACTGGACCCGGCGATCGCAGCGACCATCAAGGGCATCATCCGCGAGCAAAACCAGCAAGGCGTCACGGTTTTCCTGACGACGCACAACATGTACATCGCCGACGAACTGTGCTCACGCGTGGCTTTTATCGTCGACGGTGAAATCAAGCTGATCGACAGCCCGAAGAACCTCAAGCTCCAGCACGGCCAGAGCGTCGTGGCCGTGGAATATGGTGACGACGGCAAACTGGTCAGCGAGACGCTGTCGACCGTCGATGCCCAGGGCAGGCAGCGGCTCCAGGACCTGATCGCCAGCCAGCGCATCCGCACCATGCACACGAAGGAAGCGACGCTGGAGGAGATCTTCATCCAGGTGACTGGAAGGGAGCTGGTCTGACATGAAACTTTGGTCCAGTTTCAAAAAAGAGCTCTTGATCGCCTCGCGTGGCTTCTATTTTTACGTCGAGCTGCTGATGGCTTTCATCTTGCTGTTTGTCCTGCTCTTTGTCGTACCGGAGAATTTCTCCAGCAAAGAGGAAGAATTCCTCTACATGGCGATCCCTGATCCAGCCATCGAGGCAGCCTACATCGAGACCTTCGAAGACCTCGACGGCGCGCCGGAACCCGTCGTTTTCAAAGTTGGCCGCGACGAGATCACCACCCAGCTGTATGAAAGCGAGGAGGCGAAGCTCCATGTCGTGGCGACCGAGGCCGACATGGTCCGGCTGGCCGAAGACCGCCATCTCTACGGTGCCACGATCCAACTCGATCCTGTCGATGGCCAGTGGCATTACACCTACTACCTGCAGGGCAACGAAACGAGTCGGCTGAAGCAGCTGCTCCTGGTCCTGCATGCTCAGGACGATGCCGTCGTGTTCCCTGCTGCAGAGAACCAGCCGGTCGAGACGCTGGCCAGCGACTTGGTCCTGCTGTCAGACCGCGAGAACCTGCTACCGGTTTTCCTGACGTTCAATGGCGCCCTGATGGGCTTTTTCATCATCGCTGCCTACATTTTCCTCGACAAAAAGGAAGGCGTGATCAAGGCCTATGCGGTCTCGCCCTCCCCGCTCTGGCACTATCTGCTCAGCAAAGTACTGGTGCTTACGCTGACGATGCTCGTAACGTCGCTGCTCCTGATTGTGCCGCTGATGGGCCTGCAGATTCACTACCCGCTCACCGTGCTGTTCCTGGTCACAACTGGCTTTTTCGCCTCCGGCCTTGGCTTGATCGTAGCCGGTTATTTCGACGACATGGCCCAGTCCTTTGCTGTCCTCTTCCTGATCATGATCGGTCTGATGCTACCGGCTCTGGCCTATTTTTCGCCGAGCTGGAACCCGGCCTGGCTCAAGGTATTGCCCAGCTACTACATGATCTATGGTTTCCGGGAGATATTCCGCCAGGCGGACCTGGGTTTCGTCGTACGCTTGTCGGCGGCATTCCTGGCAGGCGGTGCGGTCTTGTTTGCCGGGGCCCATGCCCGGTTCAGGCGGACCCTGACGGTTTGAGGAGGTGACTGGGATGTTTCGCAAATTGCTGCTCATTTTCACCCGGGACCTCAAGGTCAGCCTGCGCGATTTCATGTCGCTGTTCATCATCCTTTTCCCCTTCGTCCTGGCGATTGTGGTCAATTTCCTGGCACCCGGCATAGAGGATACCATGGTCAACATCGCCCTGCAGAGAGATGAGAATCCAGGCATGGCCGAGTATCTTGACGACTATGCGCATGTCAGCCTGTTTGATGACCGGCTGGCGCTGGAGGAGCGGATCCTGGCGCGCGACAACGTCGTCGGCATCGTCGGCCAGGGCGAGGCGGCGGTCATCCTGACCCAGGGCAACGAACCAGAAGAGGTCGTCGATTTCGCGCGCCTGCTCAAGACGTTCTTCGAATACGGCCGGTCGGCTGCGGACACAACGGCAGAGATCCGGGATTTCGGGGTCAAGACGCCACCGATCAAGATGTTGTGGGCCAATATGGGCATTTTGCTGATGACGGCACTGGCGGGCATGCTGGTCTCGCTCAACATCGTCGAGGAGAAGATGGACAACACGATCAGCGCGATCAATGTGGCGCCGATCAGCCGCTTCATCTGGATCTTCGGCAAGTGCTTGATGGGCCTCTTGCTGGCTCTTCTAGGTAGTGTGATCCTGGTGTATTTCATGGGCGTGGCTGGCCATGTCAATTTCGCCCAGCTGCTGGTCCTTGTCTTCGCGGCCTCGCTGATCAGCATCATGATCGGTTTGCTCCAGGGCCTCAACAGCGATGATGTGATGATGGCAGTCGCGACGACCAAGATCATCATGCTGCCACTGGCCGCCTCGGTAGCCGGCTACGAATTTCTGGCTGAAAAATGGCATTGGGTTCTGTACTGGTCGCCTTTCTACTGGGTCTATAAAGGGACTATTGCGATTTTGAATGGCGACATGACCTGGGGCAACCTGGCATTGACCTGTGGCGTGATCCTGGTGTTGACGGCTGCCGTATTTGCCGTGACAGCCCCGCGCATCCGCCAGGGGCTGGAACAATAGATCAAAGACCTGTGAAAAATGAAAGGAGCATGAATGATGAACGGATGGGCATTGGGAGGACTGGCTTGCATGATTTACACCGTGATCGTCGGAGGTCTGGCTTGGAAAAAGTCACCTGGGCTGATCAAGATTGTCAAAATGAAGCTTGGCAAGAAAACGACGGACCAGACAGCCGTCACCGTTTCTTTGGTCATGGCCGCACTTTTTGGGATCGCAGGCATTGTGCTGTTTATCATAGGCCTTTCAGCCTGATACTGCACCAAACAAGTTAATTATTACAATTCATTTTCAGTCATGTAACAAATGGATGTCTGCCCCTCTCTAAAATAGCAGAGAGGGGTGGTAGACCCGTGCCTTTTGCAAATGAACAGCAGCTGCTCAAGGCGCTCAACCTGGTCAGCTGGGAAGATATGAACGGCCGAATTTTCATGGATTACCTTTCATTGTCACCAGAAATGGACGATGCCTTGCGTTGCGGTCTGATCCAGCGCCATCCAGGGCTGGTCTGGCTGACCGTCGAAGCAGTTCATTCGCTTTCGAGCCAGTATCGCAGCACCTTTTCTCTGAAAAGAGATCATTTCAGGCCGATCCTGTCGGCTTTAGGCCAGATCCAGAACCGCCTGGTCGATACAGGGCTCAAAGACCGGCTCACAGAGCCTGACATCCACTGGGTCTCCGACCTGCATCTCCAGTTGGCCAAGCTTCACAACCAAGTCAACCACCCCTTTTACTTGCAACTGAGCAAAGTCATCATCACCCTAACCCAGGGGATAACCGCCCTGGCAGCCAATCTCCTCCTTTTATCATGGAACCTGTTTCGAAAATTCAAAAAGGGGACCGGGTCCCTTTTTTCGATCTCTGCATAAAAATTCACCCACCTGCATGATATTTCGATTATCATCCTTGCTTTGCTCGTAATAGAGGGCTTTGTTGAATATTGTGCCGAAAAAGGGACGGGGTCCCTTTTTCGG
>DIGA01000086.1 GCA_002419365.1 Mageeibacillus sp. UBA5734
AGGCTGTCAATAAAGGAAAAGGGACCCGGTCCCTTTTTCAGCCAGTGGAGCCGAAGCCGCCACCGCGGTTGTGGCCGATGGTTTCGGGGGCGGTGTGTTCGGTGAATGTGGCGTGTTCGTGGCGGGCGATGACCATCTGGGCGATGCGGTCGCCTTTCTGGATGTAGAGGGTGCCGTAGGGGTTGTCCTGGGGATCGAGGAACAGGGTGGTATCGAGCAGGGTTTGGAGCGCGTCGTTTGCGAGCTGGGCTGTGTCGGTGATGCGGTCGCGCAGGCGGATGGCACGGTGGGTGGTCAGGATTTCGCTGAGCAGGGCCGGATTCTGGGCGATCCGGCCAGGCAATGTGGCGGGATTGAAGGTGTTTTGCAGGATGACACCGACTTCGTTGCGGTAGTCGGCATCGATGGTGCCGGGTGAATTGGGCAGGCGGAGGTCGGTTTTCAGCGACAGGCCGCTGCGGGGACGGATCTGGGCTTCGGTGCCAGCAGGCAGGGCGATGATCAGATCGAGCGGCAGAACGACCGTTTCGCCGGGCCGGATCGCAAGGTCCCGGGTGGCAAACAGGTCACAGCCCGCGGCGTGCTTGGAAGCATAAACCGGCAGGCGGCCGTCCGGTCCAAGACGGATCGGGACCTGGATTGAGTCGTCTGTGTTGATGGTTTCATGGAGTTCGATCATGGTTGGAGGGGATTCCTTTCTGTCGGGGTCGGTTGCGCGGACGTTTTTGGGGGGAGCTATCGCGTAGCCCTCAAATGACGCCGCGCTGGTAATGGCCGGTGGTGAGGCGTGTGTCCAGCCGGTTGGCGATTTGCTGGGCCAGAGCCAGGAAATCAGCGCTGGCCTTCTTCCCTGCTGCTGGTGAAACTGACAGAAGTTGCCGCGCTGACTCGATCAGGGCACGCCGCTCGGACGGAGTTTCATCCATGAAATAGAGACGCGAACGCCAGGACTGTGCCGGGCCGAGGATGGTTTGAAGGGTGGTGAATTCGTCGGGCACAGCGAGCAGGTCGCTACCCAGCAGGTCGGCTTGACAGGTCCGCGGGTGCGGAAGCACCAGGAAACGGGCGCCTTTGCGGTCGGTCAGCCATTCAGGCTGTCCATCATCGGGCTGGGAAGAGCGAACGCAGCGCCGGCACTGTTCCTTATTCTTGCCGATCGGGCAATAGGCCGTGCTCATCAGGCGCAGGCGACCGTAAAGGGGTCTTTCGATCGTCAGAGCGTGGGTCTTCGGATGGGCTGAAAAGTCAGACAAGACTTCGGTTAGCTGGTCAATGTTGAGTTCCAGTGATGGACAGAGGGTCGTTGCACCACGGTCTGCCGCCTGAATCAATGCTGAAGTATTAAAAAGGTTGGCGGTCGTATCGGCGATCCATAGACGATTTTCCTGATTCGGATCCCAATAGGCTGGCCACGCGGTGCAGACACCTTCGATCGGCCACCGGGCAGCTGCGGTGAGCAAGTCGGGCAAGACTGTGGCCTGTTGGCCTGTGACCAGGGGTGGCCAATGGACGACGATCCGGGCGTTGGGTTCTTTAGCGTGAATGGCTGCAGCAGCCGATGCGATGCGTGCATTGTCCAGCGCGAGCAGCGGCAGGATGTAGACATCGGCGCCACAGGCAATCTCTGTTTCGTGCTCAGGCAGCTGGTGGAAAAACGCCGAAATCTCGAGCCAACGGGTGCTCTTTTCAGAATCCGTGGCGGTTGCAGGAGATGATTTAGGCTTGGGTGGCTGAGTTCTGGCCGGAGACTGCTCTGTCACCGATATTTTACGCCGGGCTGTTTGTGCCAGCTGGTCACCAAGCTGGGCGAGGGCCTCGCGCCGTAATTGGTTGAGCTGGCTGATGGTCAGATGAATGGGGTCGGCGTGGGTGATCTCGGCGACCCGGAAAGCAGTGCCACCGGTTTTCTTCAACTGTTGTTCGGCCCGGTCTGGCTGTAAAGGCTGGACGGCTGGATCAGGGGAATATGGGACGGTGGCTGAGCAGCCGGCAAATGGTCCGGAAATAACTGCGGCGTCAAGAGATTGGGCGGTGAGCATCATGCAGATGGCGGTTTTGCGGCTGTCAGCCTGCAGTGCCTGTTGTTCGGCCCGATGGTCGCTCATGCGGTAGACCAGATCGCCGCGCTGCAGGTTGCGCAGCACATCAGGGTGGAAACCCTTGATGAGCAGGCCGTCTGGACTGGACTGGCAGGATCCGATCGGGGCACTGGCGATGGCCTGTTCAGCGGCCGGCGGCTGTGGGCGGCGCACAGACAGGATGTCACCGGCAGCAAGCGGCAACGGATGGATGGACTGGAGCCAAAGCTGCCCTTTTCCAGCCTCGATCCGGCTGATTGTGCCTGCCGGGACGCCGTGGCTGCCCGGTAATCCGTGGACCATCAGATTTTGGTAGGTGTGACCGCGCCAATAATCGGTGGTAAACGAGCCGTCACGGTTAAAAGCCTGGAGCAGCCGTTCCTGGAGCGTCGCGATTTCAGAGGGCCAACGGTCAATGATAGCGCGCGCAGTCAGGCCTTCAGCCAGGAGTTGAACGTAACGATCCAGAGCCAGGCGATACGTGCCTACTGCTTGACCGACATAAGCCGGACTGCGCATCCGGCCCTCGATTTTCAGGGAATGGACTCCGGACTGGACCAATTCTGGCAGATGAAGCAATAAGGCTTGGTCTTTGGGGCTATACAGGGCGCCAGACTCGCGGCCAAGCTGGTAATCGAGGCGGCAGGGCTGCGCACAGGCGCCGCGATTGCCGCTGCGACCGCCGATCAGGCTGCTCATCAGGCACTGGCCGGAAAAGCAGATGCAGAGCGCGCCGTGGATGAAGACCTCGGTTTCGAGACCTTTCTGGCGGGCCATCGCTGCCAGTCCGGCGATTTCCCGGCCACTCAGCTCGCGCGGCAACACGATGCGCTCGAGGCCCAGATCCAAGGCCAAGTCCATGTCACTGGAGCGGGCCAGGGTCATCTGGGTGCTGCCATGCAGTGGGATTTCAGGAAGTTGACGCTGCAATTCCCGGATCAGGCCTGGATCCTGGACAATAATCGCATCGATACCGGTTGCGGCGGCTTCACGGGCCAGGTCGAGGGCGGCAGGCAGTTCATCGTTGCGGAGCAAGGTGTTGAGTGCGAGGTAGCCACGTGCAGAATGTTCATGCAAAAAGCGGATCGCAGCGGGCAGTTGTTCCAAGGTCAAGTTTTTTGCCGCACTCCGGGCGCTGAAACGGTCAAGGCCGAAATAAACGGCATCGGCTCCATTTTTCACAGCGGCTTCCAGGGCTTCGACGCTGCCCGCTGGTGCTAAAAGTTCGGGTATGGGAATCAAATGTAGTCCTCCAGTCTGGACTGCTGGTAGCCTGCCAGGGTCAGAGGCACGTGTACAAGGTGAGGGCCTTCGGACTCGGAGTCAGATTCAGGGGTGGATTCGGTTTCGGGTTCCGGGATGGGCTCGGAGTCCGGTCCGGTTTCGGGTTCCGGGATGGGCTCGGGCTCAGAGTCCGGGATGGGTTCCGATCCGTCATCCAAGTTGTCCGTTTCGTTGTCAGTTTCGCCATCACCCCGATTGGTTGGTGCATCCGCTTTTTCCTTAGCATCGGCAGCGGCCAGAATCTGTTCAAAGCGTTTTTCATATTCGGCGATCAAGCGCTGCATGTGCAGTTGGTCCTTGCGCATGTCCCAGTTTTGCTCCCGGACGCGGTCGAGCTCGGTTTTGAGTTGCTGCGTCTGCTGGGCCAGGGAATCTTTTTCCTTTTGCAGGCTTTCGCTGTGGCGCCGAAATTTGTTGACCTCGTCCATGGCGTTGACGAGCGCCAGAATGGTGGCCATGGATTGGCTGAGATGCGGGCTGGCCAAAAGAACCTGGCGGATCATTTCGTCTGCCTGGGCAGCCATTTTGCGGATATGGGTCTCGTCCTCGGTGGCGGCCAACTGGTAAGCAACGCCGGCGATCCGGACGTTGACGCGTTTGACTGTATCTGGCACGGGTGTTTACTCCAAAACATAGTGATAGGCGCACAGGCGCGCGATAGGCCGGGGCATACTGGATCGGCTGGAAAAAGATCAACCGGAGCTCTGTCCAGTATAATTCACGCCAGCGCAGACGGCAACAGAAAACCAGCCTGCTTCGCTTGGGCAAAGCAGGCTGGCATGTTTATAAAAAGTCAGGATTAAGTCAGAAGACTGAAAAATGATTAGGCTCGGCTCGATGTATGAGCTTGAGCAGCTGTTCTCAGGCCATTGCGTTGAGGCGTTGTTCGAGGGCATCGAGCTGGTGGGCCAGTTCGACCGGCAGCTTTTCGCCATAGGAGGTGTAGTGGGCGCGGATCGATTCGACCTCGGCCAGCCATTCTTCCTTGTTGACCTTGAGCAGCTCGGCCATGTCGGCGGCGCTGACGTCAAGACCGTTGGTGTCGATGGCAGACTCGGTCGGCATGTAGCCGATGGCGGTCTTGACTGCTTCACCTTTGCCGGAGACGCGTTCGACGACCCACTTGAGGACGCGGCTGTTTTCGCCGAAACCGGGCCAGAGCCATTTGCCGTTCTCGTCTTTGCGGAACCAGTTGACATAGAAGATCTTGGGCAGTTTGTCTTCGGTCGACTTGGAACCGACGTTGATCCAGTGCTGTAGGTAGTCGCAGACATGGTAGCCACAGAAGGGCAGCATGGCAAATGGATCGCGGCGGACCTGGCCGATCTTGTCGGAGATGGCGGCGGCGGTGATTTCCGAGCCCATGATCGAGCCGAGGAAGACACCATGGTTCCAGTCAAAGCTCTCGTGGACCAGCGGAATGGTGGATTTGCGGCGGCCACCGACGAGGATCGCAGAGATCGGCACGCCGGCCGGGTCTTCCCATTCGGGGGCGATGACCGGGCACTGCTTGGCCGGAGCGGTGAAACGGGCATTGGGGTGGGCGGCCGGTTCGCCGGACGCTTTGGTCCAGTCGCGGCCTTTCCAGTCGATCAGGTGCTCCGGTGCATCGGTGCCGATGCCTTCCCACCAGACGTCACCGTCATCGGTCAGGCCGACATTGGTGAAGATGGTGTTCTTGTCGATGCTGCGCATGGCGTTGAAGTTGGAGTCATCGGAGGTACCCGGTGCAACACCGAAGAAGCCGGCTTCAGGATTGATGGCATAGAGGCGGCCGTCGGCACCGTATTTCATCCAGGCGATGTCGTCACCGATGGTTTCGACTTTCCAGCCGGGGATGGTCGGGATCAGCATGGCCAGGTTGGTTTTGCCGCAGGCGCTCGGGAAAGCACCGGCGATGTATTTGACGTCGCCTTCAGGACTGGTCAGGCGCAGGATCAGCATGTGCTCGGCGAGCCAGCCTTCATCGCGGGCCTGGACGGAAGCGATGCGCAGGGCGAAGCACTTCTTGCCAAGAAGGGCGTTGCCGCCGTAACCGGAGCCGTAGGACCAGATCAGGCGTTCTTCCGGGAAGTGGCTGATGTATTTCTGCTCGATCGGGGCACAGGGCCAGGAGACGTCCTGCTGGCCTTCGGCAAGAGGGGCTCCGATCGAATGCAGGCAAGGTACGAATTCGCCGTCGGTGCCGAGGGTGTCAAGGACCGCCTGGCCGATGCGGGTCATGATGCGCATGTTGACAACAACATAGGGGCTGTCGGTGATTTCGACGCCGATTTTGGAAATCGGGGAGCCGATCGGACCCATCGAGAAGGGGATGACATAGAGGGTGCGGCCCTTCATGCAGCCATTGTAGAGGCCTTTCATAGTTTCCTTGAGCTCGGACGGATCGATCCAGTTGTTGGTCGGACCGGCATCTTCCTGCTTGACAGAGGCGATGTAGGTGCGGTTTTCGACACGGGCAACGTCGGATGCATCACTGCGGAACAGGTAGCAGCCAGGGCGTTTGTCCTGGTTAAGCAGAGTCGCTGCACCGGTTTTGACCATCAGGTCTAACAGGCGCTGGTTTTCTTCCTCAGATCCGTCGCACCAGTAGATCGAGTCCGGTTGAGTCATTTTTGCAACTTCGTCAACCCATGCTTGCAATTTGGCGTGTTTGTTCATGACAGGGCTCCTTCCAGAAATAAATTGTTCGCCGTCCCTCCGCAATCGTTTCCGATAAAAAAGTTCTGGCTGTTCCCTCGCGTCCCGTACATTGTTCCCCCCAAGACGCTATGAAGTCAATCGTATCATACGGGTTTTGAGAATTCAATAATTGAATAATAGAGTTTGGCAAGTTGCGCCGGCGTCAACGATTCAGCCCGGACAGTCCTTGCAGCGGGCAGATTCTCGATCAGATCGAGCCATGTGTCCGGCAGGATTTTGCCATGTCCAGCCAGAGTAGATCCATTGAGATTGTTGTAAAGGGTTTTACGGCGCTGATGAAAGCAAGCTTGCAGGTATTGGCCGAAGCTGGCCAGGTCTTGGGCCCTGACAAGCTGTTCGCGATGGGGCTTGAGTTGGAGAACGACCGAATCGACATGGGGCTGGGGGTAATAGCTCCCCCTCCCAACCGACAGGACACGGCGCAGGGTGCCAATACAGGCTGCGATGATCCCTACTGGGCTGTAACCTTTGCTGCCGACAGGGGCCATGATCCGTTCCGCTGCCTCTTTCTGCATCATCAGTGTCAGACTCTGGCAAAAAGGCAATTCGGTCATGATCTTGAGCATCAGGTCGGTGGTGACATAATAGGGCAGATTGGCCACGACTTTCACCGGCCCAGTCCACTCGTGGCACAGTTGCCTCAGGTCCTGCGCAAGGGCGTCACCATGGACGAGGGCAGTATTGGCAAATGGCGCAAGTGTGTGGGATAGTGCAGGCAGAACATGGCGGTCGATCTCAATGGCGACGACTCGCCCCGCATATTTTGCCAGTTCGACCGTCAGATGACCGACACCGGGTCCGATTTCTATCACCAGGTCTGCCGCTGATAGTTCAGCCAGATCGACAATACGTGAAACGACCCGTTCATCGACCAGGAAATTCTGGCCAAGGGAGCGGGTCGGCTGGATGTTGAATTGTGTCAGGAGCGCTTTGGTTTGCGCCAGATTCATGCGGCCAGGTACCTCAGGGGAAAGATAGGATGTACGCCGTGCGGTTGGCAGTGGGCAAGGCCTTGCCATTCAGGGTCTCTCCAGGATTATAGCAGACATCGAGCAGCTCATGGTTGCTGTGAACGCCATGCAGATCGGCAATAACCCCCAGGCCATAGCCCTCAATAAAAACGATCGTCCCCATTGGTAGTGTTGGGTAGACTTTTCCATCGATGCGTTTGCCATACGTGGCAACCAGTCCGCGCTGGGCTGGCACTCCTGATGCGGTGTTGTGATTGATCGCAGGCGAGTGGTCGCCCATATGCATGCAGACCTCGAGTCCATCGTAGCTGGTGATCCGGCGTTTGCTGACGGATTCGTAAGCAAAGGTCTTGCCATCGACCGTGATTGTGCCATCGCCATTGTCACTGAATGTCTCGTAATTCTGGCGGCCGTTTTCTTTGAGCAGCGACTTGATCTGGTCAAAACTATTGAGCACAGTCGACCCGACCCGGCGCCGGTCGATTGGCTTGATGACGACCTTGGTGCCGCGGCTGATCACTTCCTGGACAGGGTCTTTGATGATCTCGGTGCCGACCTGCTCGCGGCTGATGAAGACACCGTCTTCATAGATCTCTTCGAAAATCAGGTCGCGCTGGCCTTTCTCACCTGGGGTGGTTACCGCGGTTTTGCCAACTTCCAGATCTGGATTGTCGACATAGACCTTGCTGTAGGGGATCTCTTCAGTGATCCGGTACTCACGTTTGTCTACGGCGATATAGACCAGCGTGTCGTCGGCGGGTTGTTCCACCCGGCTGCCATCGGACAGGTCAATGTCGTCATAGCCCGAGCGCGAAAGCAGGTCGATGCTGGTCAGGGGTTCGCTGACGGCTTCGACTGCCAGGCCACTCCACATCAGGGTGAATTCGGATCGGCGCGTGATCGACAACTCATAGGCTTGGCCTGGTTCGAGAGGAAGATCGGCTGGCAGGCTCATCAAGTCATGGTCACCGATCTGGACCTGGGCCTCATCGACCGCGTCCATCAGGCGGCTGGCATAGGTCATCTGTTCGACCCTGCCCTCCGGCTGTAAAATGGTGACCTGACTGGGAATTTTACTCAAATCAAGCAGGACCGTGTGCTCGAGATGGGGAATCAGCAGGGTTGCCCAAAGCATCAGGGCCATCACGAGCAAAAGCAGCAAGCGAAAGGCTGTCCGGCTGGTCCTCAGATCCATGATCCGGGCCAGGGGTACTGCTGCAAGGCGGCGAGACTGTGCCATCACGGCTGGCAGGAAACCAGTTAAAAAGGCTGGCCCTTCGGGGTGTGATCGTCTTTTCATGTTTTGCATTATGGCCTCCTCGCTGTTTTTTGTCAATTTTTGCTGTTTTTTGAGGGTCAAATTGACATCTGCCTTACGGTGAAATCGATCGCCTGATCTGCTAGAATGATGGTCATGAAGAAGCATGAATCTCAGATCCTGCCCCGCGAATTATCCCAACAAAGAAGCAGCTCCAGAAACAGGCGCAAGATCCACTGGCTGGTGCGGCTGCTGGTGGCCGTGGTCCTGGTCAGCCTTGCAGCCTTGTCGTTGCTGGCCTACTGGTCGACCTTCAATCTCGTGACCCTCTCACTGCCCACACGTGTCTATCAGTCCAGCCGCCAGGCATCGATTGATTACCAAGTGGTCTCGACGGCACCAGGAACAACTGGCGAGTCGCTTGCTGGCGAAGGCCAGGTCTATGTCAGCGCCTTGGCTCAGGCCGTGCGCCCGGTCTTCCGATATTCCTTTGCAGCTGATTCTTCGCAATCCGTGACCGTTTCTTCGCAAGTCCTCGCCACGTTGCGCATCTGGGCCACAAAGGGCCAGGACCAGCTTTTATTTGAAGACAGCCAGATCATGGCTGCTCCGGAAGTCATGACCCTGGATGCAGCCGAGTACCAGATCGAACGCATAGCTGACATTCCCCTGCAGGATTTCAAGAACCAGTTCCAGGCATTTGCCAGTCAGACGCCCCTCGAGATCCGAGGCGAACTGGTCATCAGTCTGTTAGCCAAGACGGAATCCCTCCTGCCATCCGGCATAGTTACCCTGATCGACCAGCCTTCCCTGATCCTGCCTTTGACGAATGACACCTTCTCGATCACAGAAAAAGTGGATCTCAGGCCTGAAACAGTCTGGCGCCTGCTGCCCTATCAGATTGTCCTTCAAATCTTCCATCCGGCTGTTTTTCCGGCTGTTGCTGTCCTGTTCCTGGCTGGCCTGGTTCTCTGGCTGCGTCTGACCCAGACCTGGCGCAAAGACCCCTTTGAGAAAAAACTGGCCTGGATGAAGCGCCAGTGCCGGGGCCGTCTGATGATGATTTCGGACAAGGCCTGGGAACCGGAATGGTGCATCACAACCCAGGATTTCAAGACCATGGTGCGGACGGCCAGGAAACTCAAACATCCGGTCTTTTGTCATGTCGATCGTCAGGGGCCCTTCCCTGTCGCCTATTTCTATGTCTACTACGGTGAAAACAATTATTGCCTGACCTTCCGGCCGGAAGGTGTATCTGATACATCTTCAGACGACGATTTCGAGTTGCCTGAAAACAGGCAGTTGCCACCAATCCCGACTTTGCCAGAGATGCCTCAGCCCGTTGAAGATCCAGCTGGTGAGCCCCCGGCGGACCCGGCTTAGTTTAAACCGGCCAGCACACGGCTAAGATCATGGATATCACCGGTGACCTCGATGTCACTGAGTTTTTTCACGCGGTAAGTTGAGACGCCATTGACCGTGGCCTGGGCTCTGACTTCAGCCAGATGGGACTTGGACAGACGCTGGTGCTGCCAGCTGAGGGTCTGGCGGTCAGAAGGGATCGTCACTTCGACTTCAAAGTGGGTCGCTGGATTGGCTGAGTTCTGATTCAGGGTGTACGTCTTGCCCAGGAAAATCAGGCTGGCTGATTCTGTCGGATGGCTGAAATCAATGGCAAAGGTCACTTTCTCCAGGCCCAGGTAGCGGTGGCGGTCGCGCGATTCATTATAGTCAAAGGCCGTGTCCCTGCGGGCAAAATAATCGAGCGATCCGCTGGTATCTAGTTCTATGGTCAATGGCGCTGCTGCGCCATCGACTACTTCGATCGTCTGGCTGGCAGTCGACAGGAAGATATCGCCCATCCAGCTGACGGCCCAGGCCTGCCCTGAGACGGTCAGATTCTTGGTCACACTGGTGCCCAGGTAGGTCCGGGGAACCGGCTGGACCAGATCGATGCTCCAGGGGCCCAGGCCGCTGCCTGCTTTCCAGTCCAAGGTGTTACCTACACCACAATTGGCCAGGTCCTGCAGCGTGGCCAGGCCGCTAAACTGGTTGATCCAGCCACTGAGGCGGTAGCGCAGATCAACCGAACTGGCGCCTGCCGGTATGACAAGCGTATCACCAGCGCCGAGGGGAGACAGGATCTCCAGTCGGCTGTACAAGGCGATCTGGCCGCTGCCAGGACCGGTGAAGGTGGCATAGCGCAGCTGGTTGGTCCCAGGCAGATTGTGGCGTGTGTAGATGGCAAATCCGAGGTGCCAGGCTGGCGGCGTCAGGATGATGCTGTTGCCAGTGGTCAGACCCAGTCCGTAAAAGTCCATGCCACCATAAGTATCCCGGCGATAGGACAGCGGCGACTGGCTGACCAGGCTGCGCTGGCTCTCGGACAGACGCGCCCAGGAAATTTCGGCGGCAAGGCCCAGATCCTGTTCTTCCCAGTCCCAGGGGCTTGTATAGGTCGCACCCGTCGGTGAATCGTCAGGAAAATCGGAATTGGTCACCGGTGTTTCATCATAGGAAAAACCGAGGTAGGCGTATTCGCCATAGCGCGTATCATACCGGTTGTCAGGAACCTGGTCAGGGGTGCCGTAAACGAGCAGTTTTTTACTGGCGTAGGTCTGGTAATTGGCGACATAGGCGTTGTAGCGGCTCGTGCTGGGGCGGCCGGTTGCCTGCAGATACGTTTCATAGGTCAGCTGGCTGACTGGCGGTTTGGGAATGCCTGTTGAGCCGGGGAAATCGAGGGCTGCAACCGGCTGGGGCAAGGCCAGGACCAGCACGACTATGGATATCGCCAGGACCAGAAGGCTGATCAAAGGATCAAGCCGGTTCAAATGTGCAGTAGGTTTCCCGACCCGCATGGTACGTCACCTCCAGTCCTTCCAGCCTGAAGCGCTCCTGCCAGTCTGCCATCTGGTGGCTGGAGGTGTTTTTCAGGCGCTCGGAAAAATCTTTCTCATAGCAGGCGAGCACAAAATCGCAGATCGCCTGTGCATGCGTGTCATCGACCAGAGTCTCCAGCCAGTAGGCCAGTTCCCGAGCCAGTTCCTCCTCATGGCAGCTGCCAGACGCAAGGACCTGTTGCCGGTTCTGCTCCTGGAACAGGCGATCCAGGAGCAGGACGGGATAAGTCGGAGATGGGGATGTGGCCCGATTGAAATAGAAACTGAAGTAACTGGTGAAAGCCCGGGCTGTCATTTCCGAGCTGGAAACCAGCAAGAATATTCGTTCGATGGCTGGATCGGGCTGGATGACATAGGCACCCCAGGGATGCTGGGTTGCAAGGTGCTCGTTACGCTGGTTGCTGAGACGTTGAAGGTCATCCCGGACGGAAGTCGAAACGGCATCTGGCTGGGGTGTCTCCTCTGGCTTCGTTTCAGCGACTAAGACAGCAGGCGGATCCGTCTCTGTCGCTCCAGCTGGCTGAGAATAATCCTGAACCTGTGTGCCAGGATTTTGAGTTTGCCAACGGGTCTGGATCATGAACCAGGCAGTGGACATCAGGGCAAGGCCGATACCGGCACCGGTGGCTACCAAACGCCAGGACAAGGCAGAAAGCATCCTGTTGGTCATGGTGATTCCTCCTCTTTTGCCTTCAATCTAGCAAAAGATTGGAATGAACCCCAGCCGGTTTCGTGCGACAATTCTCGCGCTTTTGCGACAATGAAAAGGCATCCAGATGCTGGATGCCTTTGTGTGTCAGTGCTTTGGCGGTTTCCCGGTTTTCGACAAATCGAATGTCTACTGCATGGCGCAAGACTAGTTCTTGCCCTGCTGGGTGGCGGTGCCAGTGCCACCGCCAGGTCCATTCGGTTCCCCTGTGCCGCTGGTCGGGCCAGGTCCGTTCTGGGCAGCTGAACCAGTGGTCTCGCGGTTGGTTTCACGGTTGGTTTCCGTATGCTGGTAAGTTGGTTGCGAACCGTCCTGTGCGCCATCACCCGCTTTGCGCTGCATCATGAGGCCTTCCTGATTGGCGAACTGGAGGCGTTCCTGGTTGGCGAAATATTCACGGATCGATTCGGCACGGCCGAGGCCAGCTTGTTCAGAACGCTGGTTCAGAAGCTTCAGTCCGACTCCGATGTTTTCCTGGCGAGCCTCGATGCGGTTTTGCTCGGTGGCGCGCAGCATGGCCAATTCGACGTTTTGCATGTTTTCATTGTTCTGGATGCGGTTCTGGATCCGGTTTCTGATCTGTGCCAGCAGCGGTTCGACTCCTTCGGCCGGTCCATCGGCCAGCGGGCATTCGGTGACGACGACATAATCTGCCAAATCATCTGCATCTTCAATGAAACCAGCTGCGGTGGCGAGTTCGATGATCTTCTCGACCGCTTCGTCTGAAGTCAGGCCAAGTACGGAATCAAGATCGAGTTCCTCGGCATCTTCATTCAATGCTTCCACTTTGACGACTTTGTCACTGGCGGAGACGTACAGCTCAACTTCGGGGTTGATCTGGACCGTCAGGACCAGGGCGGCAGGTTCTGCGGCGAGGCTAGTGGAGCCGGCGGATTCAGTGACGCCCATTTGGGTCTGGGCGGGCGTGGTGTCAGCAGGACTGCCCGTCAGCGGGAGCAGGCCCGGCAAGGCAAGCAGTGTACCGACTGCGACAACCATAACCAAGGCTACGGCCCAGACAAGTGTTTTCTTTTTCATTTCAAATCCCTCCCTGATGGATGGCGAACCGATCCGGTCAGCGGTGGAAAACCAGATCGTCTGGCCAGCTGCATGGCTGGGCTGGCGCCGGATTTTCAGGTATTCGTGGTCTTTGGTCAAGACAACGGTGTGGCGCAGTCCCAGCGTCAGGATGAGGCCTTGGCGATCCATGATTTTCACCTCTCTTCGTGAATCAGTCGCTTGCTAGGTTCACCATACAGTACGGCTGTGCCGTCCGGTTTGGGGACCATTTTTGCGATCAGGAGAAATTTTTCATGTGTCATGCCTGGTGCCCGCGAACTTCATCGAGCCAGGCGGCGACTTCAGAATCAGGCTGGCTGTAAACGAGTGTGGCTGCCAGCAGATAGATGCGATTGCGCTTGACCACCTTGGAACTGACTGCAAGCTTGGTGGCCACTTGCTGGACCGGCAGGCGCTTTTTCTGCCGAATCACGGCCATCAGTTCGGCATCGTTGCTTAATGCTTTGGCAATTGCCAGGACGTTTTGCCGCGTGTCCTGGTGTTTGGGGGTCGCCCGGACCAGATCCGAAAACTGGATGCCATAGGAATAGAGTTCAGAAGCCAGCCGGCGGATGTCGTCGGCCATGCTCAATTCTCGCGCCAGACGATCCACATCATCTTCAGCCAATTCCATTTCATCCAGGTTCAGGGTTCGGTTTCTATGTTCCTGCTGCCAGTAGGTCTTGAGACGGCTGGCGATCACCAGGCGGGCAAAACTCAAGAAAGATCCCTTGCCAGGAATAAAACGCTGCATGGCTTCGTAAAAAGCCGCAAGACCGAGCGACCATTCCTCGTCATTGGCCGTGTCGATGTAGCGGCCGGACAAGCTGGCGACGGTCTTGCGGATGAAAGGCTGGTAGGCCGTGATCAGGCGGTCAGCGGCTGTGGTGTCCTGAGTGCGCTGCCAGGCCGCGATTGTAGCATCCAGATCTGGTTCTGCTGTGTCGCGCTCCTGGGGCAGCTGTTTTTTCACAGGCCAGGCAAACATGGACGACGCCTCCGATCAGCGGGTGAAATAAGCAACTCCCGCTTCGAAGATCCGCTGGTCTTTGGCACCAGGGATGTTTTTTGCCAGGTAGTGGCCGAGACGTTCGGAATGGCCCATCTTGCCCAGAATCCGTCCGTCGGGGCTGGTGATGCCTTCGATGGCAGCCACCGAGCCATTGGGATTATAGGCAGTCAAGCCGGTCGGTTTGCCGGTCGGATCGACATACTGGGTGGCGATCTGGCGCTGTTCGACCAGCGTCTGGAGCACGTCCGGTGTGGCAACGAAACGGCCTTCGCCATGCGAGACCGGGATCTGATGCAAGTCGCCGGGCTGGGTGTACATCAGCCAGGGCGAACGGTTGTCTGTGATTTTTGTTGTCACGTACTGAGAGACATGTCGGCCGATCTTGTTGAAGGTCAGGGTCGGGCTATCCGCCGTCAGCTCGACGATATCGCCATAAGGCAAAAGACCGAGCTTGACCAGGGCCTGGAAGCCATTGCAGATGCCCAGGGCCAGGCCATCGCGGACAAAGAGCAGCTGGCGGATCTGGTCGGCGATCTGGGGATTGCGCAAGGTCGCGGCAATGAATTTGCCGGAGCCCTCTGGCTCGTCACCGCCGGAGAAGCCGCCGGGCAGCATCAGGATCTGGGATCGGGCGATGCCCTTTTCCATTGCGGTGAGTGTCTGGGCGATGTCGTCTGCAGTCCGATTTCGGACGACGAGAATCTCGACCTCGGCCCCGGCCTTGTGGAAGGCTTTCTGGGTGTCGTATTCGCAGTTGGTGCCCGGGAAAACCGGGATGAAGACACGTGGCTTGGCTTTGCCCTGGCTGATGTGGGCCGATGACCAGTCCACGGGAGCCAATGTGGTCAGGTCAGGATAGGTTTCTCTCTGGTCGGCCCGGGTTGCGAAGACTTTTTCCAGCTTCCCTTCCCAGGCGGCGAGGGCTTTATCAAAAGTCAGGGAAGCACCATGGTAGAGGAAAGCATCGGTCTGGGTCGAACAGCCGACGACTTCACCGCCCTGGTCGAGCAAAGCCTGCAGGGCAGAGGCGCTGGTCGGGGCGACCAGAAGCGCAGCCGGCTGGGGCCGGAACAGGTCCTCGGGTGGCAGGGTCTCGGCAAAGACAAAGCCGAGGTGCTCGCCGAAGCACATCTTGCAGACGGCAACGGCCAGACCACTGCCCTGGACCGTTGCTGCGGCGGCGATGTGGCCCTCGAGGTGCAGCTTGCGGACGAGGTCGAGGTTGGCCAGATACTCACGGGCTTCTGGCAGATAGAGCTCATCCACCGGCACTGGCAGCAGGACGAGGGTCTGGTCCGGCTTTTGCAGGCTGGCGGAAAGGACCTTGCCAGCGGATTCAACCGCCACGGCAAAGGAAACCAGAGTCGGCGGCACGTGGAGGTCCATGAAGCTGCCAGACATACTGTCCTTGCCGCCGATGGCCGCCACACCAAAATCAAGCTGGGCCTGGAAGGCACCGAGCAATGCAGCCGTCGGTTTACCCCATTTCTGGGCCGTGGTCAGGCGTTCGAAATATTCCTGGAAGGTCAGATAGGCTTTGCGCGGATCGCCGCCGAGGGCTGTGATTTTAGCCAGGGACTGGGCAACCGCATAATAGGCGCCATGGAAGGGACTCCAGCTGGACAGGTCGGCGTCAAAGCCGAAGGTCATCAGGGTCGTGGCATCAGTCTCTCCCTCCAGGACCGGGATCAGTGCGGCCATGCCTTCCTCGGGGGTCAGCTGGCGGCGGCCGCCGAACGGCATCAGGACGGATCCGGCGCCGATCGTGCTGTCAAAGCGCTCGACCAGTCCCTTGCGGGAACAGGCATTGAGCGCGGCGAGGCGGGCGGCGAGCTGGTCGGCAAACGTCTCCGGCTCGGCCGGGTAGTCCATCTGGACTTGATAGCTGCCGGTCTGGGGCTGGTTGAAATAGGACTGGGCCATGTCAGGCAGCTCGATCGCGACTTCTGCCGCCTGAGGCGCACCATTGGTGTCGATGAAGGCCCGGGCCAGGTCGACAATCGTCCGGCCGCGCCATTGCATGACCATGCGTGGTTCCTCGGTGACCTCTGCGACGACGACGGCTTCGAGGTTTTCCTGGGCCGCCGCAGCGATCATGATGTCAGCATCGCCTGATGCCACAACAACTGCCATGCGCTCCTGTGACTCGGAAATGGCCAGCTCGGTACCATCGAGGCCTTCGTACTTGCGCGGCACGCGGTCGAGATCGATCCTGAGGCCAGCAGCCAGTTCGCCGATGGCGACAGAAACGCCGCCGGCACCAAAGTCATTGCAGCGCTTGATCAGGGTCGAGACGGAAGGATTGCGGAACAGGCGCTGGATTTTGCGTTCGGTCGGCGGGTTACCCTTCTGGACTTCGGAACCACAGGTGATGATCGATTCCTCAGTATGGGCTTTCGATGAGCCGGTCGCGCCTCCACAGCCATCACGGCCCGTGCGGCCGCCTAACAGGATGACGACATCACCGGGGGCCGGGACTTCGCGCCGGACGTTTTCGGCCGGGGCGGCGGCGATCACGGCGCCGATCTCCATGCGCTTGGCAATGTAGCCGGGGTGGTAGATCTCTTCGACCTGGCCGGTGGACAGGCCGATCTGGTTGCCATAGGAGCTGTAGCCGGCCGCCGCAGTGGTTGTGATCTTGCGCTGGGGCAGTTTGCCGGGCATCGTCTGGCTGACCGGGACGGTCGGGTCACCGCTGCCGGTGACGCGCATCGCCTGATAGACATAGGAACGGCCGGATAGTGGATCGCGGATCGCTCCACCGAGGCAGGTTGCCGCCCCGCCGAAGGGTTCGATCTCGGTCGGGTGGTTGTGGGTTTCGTTCTTGAACATCACCAGGTAGTCCTGGTGAGCGCCATCGACCGGGATACTGACGCGGATGCTGCAGGCGTTGATTTCCTCGGACTCGTCGAGGCCCTGGAGACGTCCGTCCTGGCGCAGCTGTTTCATCGCCAGGGTGGCCAGGTCCATCAGGCAGACCGGTTTTTCGGCGATCCGGCCCTGGTAGAGGGTCTCACGCCGCTTCTGGTAATCATCGTAGACCGCCTGCAGGCGCTGCCCCATCGCCTGGTCCTGCGGGATGGCGACCGAGGTGATGCGGGTCAGGAAGGTGGTGTGGCGGCAATGGTCCGACCAGTAGGTATCGAGCACCTTGAGTTCGGTCCAGGTGGGATCACGCTGTTCCTGCTGAAACCAGCTGCGGGTGAACTGGAGATCAGCCAGTGACATGGCAAATCCACCTGTTTTCAGCAGGTCGGCCAGGTCGTCGTCACTCATCGTGATGAACCCCTGGACGGTTTCGATGTCGGCCGGTGGTTCGAGCTGGTCTGCAAGAGTCTGCGGCAGGTCCAGGCTGGCTTCCCGGCTCTCGACCGGGTTGATCAGCCAGCGCTTGATCATTTCAACATCGTCCGCACTCAGGGTGCCGCTCAGGGCATAGACATGGGCGGTCTTGACCAGGGGGCGTTCGCCGCAGGTCATCAGCTGGATGCACTGGGCGGCTGAGTCGGCACGCTGGTCGTACTGTCCTGGCAGTGCTTCGACGGCAAATACGACGTTAAAACCGGAAAAATCCATTTGGCCGACGTAGCAGTCGTCAACCGGGGGTTCGGACAGGACATGGGTCTGGGCCAGGGCGAATTCCTCGTCGGTCAGTCCAGACAAGTCATAACGGTTGAAGATCCGGACCGACTCGAGGCCTTTGATCCCCAGATTTTTCTTCAAGTCAGCCGCCAGGCCAGTGGCTTCGACATCGAAGCCCGGGCGTTTGACGACAGTGACACGGCGTACGGTTTCGTTTTTGCTCATGGTTCCACCATTTCCCTGCAAAATGCTTTGTGCGCGGACTTCCGGCTCAAGGCGGCTCGACGTGCTGTTCTGATTGTGCAAGAGCGCAGCCAGCAGCCGATTGGCAGCTGGCTGCGCTGTTGTGACCCTTTTACTGGTTGGCCAGGTCCTGGAGCAGCGTGGCGCTGCGCTTGAGGAAGGCAGCGAGTTCATCGGCAGCCAGGGAGCCATGTCCGAGTCGGGCCAGGTCATACAAATGGCTGGCCAGCTCAGCGGCGCGATCCTTCTGGGCAGGGACATCGGCCATCGCCTTGAGGCGGGCGACCAGCGGCTGGTCCTGGTTGATGACCAGGGTCTGCTCCATCGGGAACAGGCTATCCAAGTCCATTGTATCATCGCCGGAACCCATGCGCTCGAATTGCTTGCGCATTTCCTGCATGCGGCGGGCTTCTTCGGATTCGAGGATCATCGCCGGCAGGGCATCCGCGCCGAGTGCCATCAGCTTGACGTTGAGTTTTTCCTTGCCGGTCGCGGTGCGGAACAACGCTTCAACAGCTTCTTTTTGCGATTCATCACCCTGCTCGCCGCCGAGATCGGCGTCGACGCGCTTGAACTTGACGTTGTGGTTTTTGTATTCGAGGAAGGACATGAAATGGTTGTCCAGCTCATGATCCATGACCACGACGGTCAGGCCGCGGGCTTTGGCACGTTCGACATAGGCGACCTGCTTGTTGGCATCCGGGGTGTAGTGGATCGCTTCACCCAGTTCGGCCTGGGTCTTGTACGTGCCATCGACCGTCTTGTACAGGGCGATGTCCTTGACCTTGTCGTAGAATTTGTCGTCGCGCATCATGCCATAGCGAACAAAAACGCCGATATCCTGCCAGTATTTTTCAAACTGCTCGCGCTCATTCTTGTACAGGGCATTGAGCTTGTCAGCTACTTTGCGGATGATGTGGCTGGAGAGTTTGGAGACGTACTCGTCGTTTTGCAGGAAGCTTCTCGAAACATTGAGCGGCAGATCCGGGCAGTCGAGGGCACCCTTCAGGAGGAAGAGGAATTCCGGGATGATCTCCTTGATGTTGTCGGCAACAAAGACCTGGTTGTAGTAGATCTTGATCCGGCCTTCCAGGCTCTCGTAGACATTGTCGGATTTCGGGAAATACAGGATACCCTTGAGGTTGAAGGGGTAGTCGATGTTGAGATGGATCCAGAACAGCGGATCGCGGTAGTCTTTGAAGGTTTTGCGGAAAAAGACCTTGTAATCCTCGTCGCTGCAGTCCTTGGGGTCCTTGAGCCAGAGCGGCGTGGTGTCATTGACCGGTTTTTCCGGAGCCTCGTCGCGAAGTTCATCGACAATCGTCTCGTCGTCCGGGGTGACATCCTTGGCTTCATCCGACTTTTCTGCTTTGGCTTTTTCGGCCCTCTCAGCAGCAGCTTTGGCTTTGGCTGCCTCAGCGACAACATCCTTGAGATAGATCGGGAACGGCATGAAATTGCAGTATTTCCCGAGGATTTCCTCAATTTTGGCTGTTGTGATGAAGGCCTTGCCTTCTTCGGAGAGGGTCAGGGTGATGGTGGTGCCACGGGTCGCCCGTTCGGACGGGCCCATGTCATAGGCCATGCCGTCTTCGCTCTGCCAGCTGGCGGCTTCGGCCCCGGTCTGGAAAGACAGGGTATCGATGCGGACCAGATCCGCGACCATGAACGCTGAGTAAAAACCAAGGCCGAAATGGCCGATGATGCCGGTGGTTTCCGCGCCCTTTTCCTTGTACTTCTCGACAAAGTCCATCGCGCCGGAAAAAGCGATCTGGTTGATGTAGGTGCGGATCTCTTCTGCCGTCATCCCGATGCCGTTGTCCTGGATCGCCAGGGTACCGGCTGCGCTGTCATAGATGACATCAATCCGGTAGGACTCATCCTCCGGGACTTCAGCCTCGCCGAGGATGGCCAGACGCTTGAGCTTGGCGATGGCATCGGTCGCATTGGAGACGAGTTCGCGCAGGAAAATATCCTGGTCGGAATACAGCCATTTGCGGATGATCGGGAAGATATTCTCCGTGTTGACTGATACGGTGCCATGTTCGGTTTGCATGAAAAACTCCTCCTTGTATGACAATACAATTTATTTTGCCGGTTTGTGGACCGGTTTTGGCAAGTTTACAGGGGCGTTGCGCAGGTTGTGTGGATGGGCTTTGTGCGGCTGGTCAGGTCTGGTGTTTATCGAGGTAGTCGCGCACGATCTGCTGGTAGGCCTGGTTGATCTGGACAAACAGGGGGTTTGGAGCCGAGTCCAACTGGATGTCTTCAATGGCCGAAATCGGCAGCAGATCGATCGGTGATCCGGACAGGAAGGCAGCATCGGCGGCGCCACGTGCGATGTCCTGATAAGTCAGCATTTTTTCGACCAGCTGGCCACCAGCCGCAGTGATGGCTGAAGTGACATATTTTCGTGTGATCCCCCTGAGGATCCGGTTGTCGGGAGCCGTGTAAACCTCATGGTCGCGGATGAAAAAAAGGTTGGAACGGGATCCTTCGGTCAACTCTCCTTTGTGGTCAGCGAGCAGCAGCTCGAACAACGGGCCATAAGGACCACCCGCGGTAAAACGTGCGGCAACGGCTGTTTTGTAGTCGCTATTGATCACCTTGATGTTCGGATTTTCGCGCTCCCAGTTCAGGATACCGGTGGGCACCCCCTGACGCATCTGTTCGGACGAAGGATAATAGGACGGGATCTGGTGCAGGATCGTGTGCTGTTCCGTCAGGACCAGGCGCAGGTTCGATTGCTCGATCTGATTGGTTTTGATCAGGGCCAGACTGTCCTGGTAGAGATTTTCCGGGATCGTAAACTGCCCGGCAATGGACACAAGCAAACGTTCCAGATGGTCCTCCCAGAACAGCGGCGTCTGTTCTTCAATGCGGATGACCTCGTAGAACATCTTTTCCTCAGTCGGCGCAAAACAAAACTGCGCTGCCGGATCAACGACCGCGACCATCTGGCCGTCGACAAAAATCCAGGCGCCAGTCAGTGTATCAATCATTGGGTAAGCCATGAATAAAGCCCCCTCTGGCACAAGCCACTCCGCATCTGTCAGTCAGGTCCAGCTCGTGCAACATCTAAATGATTCAGACAGGCATGTGTGGATGCAGCCATAGTCCGAACAGACAGGTATTATACCATATGAATCCTGATTTGGTGTGACTTGTAGCACTTTAGGCTCATGGTCTTATTCCGTGAAAAGTTTTTAAAGAGGCACAAGGGATCGCGCGAGGGCGCGAGGGGTGGCACCGCGGGCGGAAGTTGCACGATCCGGTGCCAAGGGGGGCCATCCGGCGGCGAGTTCCGCAGCCGCGTAGCGGCGAGGATGTCTGAGCAAGCCGGATGGTCCCCCCTGGGCTCTTTGCTTATTACCGTGAAAAGACTATTAAGAGACAGGGGTGGCGCATGAAGAAGGGTGACCCTTTCGGCGGAAACTGCACGATTCGGTGCCAGGGGTCGCGCGAAGGGTGACCCCCAGAGCGGAAGTTGCACGATCCGGGGCCACCCTGAACATTCATGCACCTCGTGGGTCAGTGACGCCAAAGGTTACAGCCGCAGGCTCTCTGAGGTTAGATGGTTCGTTGTTGCACGAAAACGACCCCGACCTGGTTTTTGAAATTTCAACTTTCAGGTCGGGGTCGTTTTCCGGAAGTTCAGATAAGGAACCCTGCTGATCCTACAGCCGCAGGCGGTTTGAGGTTTGTGTCAGGATAAGTGTCAAACACCACCCTGGCCCGGAATTGTGAAATTTCACGATCAGGGGCCAGGGGTCGCGCGACGGGTGGCCCCGTGGACGGAAAATAAACGTTCCAGGGTGCACGTTTCACTGCTTGATTGACCGTCAAGCTGATCAATGGCTGCGACTGCAAGAAATCCAGTTCTGACCTGCCTTTCACGGTATTAAGCAAAGAGCCCCCCCCTGCCACCCCATGACAAAGCTGCAGACAGGCGCTATAATAATACGGTCCGAGCCCGCGAAATTGGGTTCTGTATGCAAAACTATGAATATTTATGCACATTTCTGGAGGTGCCCCGATGGCCAAAGAAAGAATTCTCCTCGCATATTCCGGCGGTCTCGATACGTCGATCATCATTCCCTGGCTGCTAGAGCATTATGACTGCGAAGTCGTTGCCATGGCGGGGGAGGTCGGTCTCGGGCTTGATCATGATGCCCTCAAGGCGAAAGCAATGAAATGTGGTGCGGTTGCCTGCTACATCGAAGACATTGCCGAGGAATTCATCACGGACTATGTCTACCCGACGCTCAAGGCCGGTGCAATCTATGAGGGCAAGTACCTGCTCGGTACATCTTTTGCCCGCCCAGTCATTGCCAAGCGCATGGTCGAGATCGCCCGCCGTGAAAATTGCACGGCAATCGCCCATGGTGCCACCGGCAAGGGTAATGACCAGGTCCGTTTCGAACTGACCGTCAAAGCGCTCGCCCCTGACCTCAAGATCATCGCCCCCTGGCGCATCTGGGACATCAAATCACGCGATGAAGAGATCGATTACGCCAATGAGCGCGGCATCCCGGTTCCGGTCACCAAGGCCAACAACTATTCGATGGACCAGAACCTCTGGCACCTGAGCCATGAGGGCATGGACCTCGAGAGCCCGGCCAATGAACCCCAGTATGAAAAGATTCTGGAAATGTGTGTCACTCCGGAAAATGCCCCAGACCAGCCGGCCTATGTCGAGATCGAGTTTGAAAAAGGCATCCCGGTCAAAGTGGACGGCGTAGCACTCGCTCCGGTCGAGCTCCTGAAGCGCCTGAATGAAATCGGCGGCGCCAATGGGATTGGTATTGTCGACCTCGTCGAGAACCGCCTGGTTGGCATGAAGTCGCGCGGTGTCTATGAAACACCCGGCGGTACCCTGATGTATGCGGCTCATCGCGAGCTCGAACTGCTCTGCATCGACCGTGACACCCTGCACTACAAAGATGTCCAGGCTCAGCGCTATGCCGAACTGGTCTATTTTGGCCAGTGGTTCCACCCGCTGCGCGAAGCCATGGACGCCTTCTTCGACAAGACCCAGGAGACGGTCACCGGAAAAGTCCGCCTCAAGCTCTACAAAGGCAACGTCTTCCCGGCTGGCACCACCTCCCCCTTCTCCCTCTACCAGGAAGAACTCTCGACCTTTGCTGAGGACGAGGTTTACAACCAGGCCGATGCGACCGGTTTCATCAACCTGTTTGGCCTGCCGATGAAAGTCGTTGCCCAGATGAAGCAGCGCAACGGATTGCTCTGATATGACCAAAAAAATGTGGGACGGCCGCTTCGCTAAAGCGACAGACCTGGCCGTCAATGCCTACAACTCTTCGATCGCCTTTGACGCCCGGATGTTCCGCCAGGACATCCGGGGCAGTCAGGCGCATGCCCACATGCTCGGTTCGATCGGCATTCTTTCTGCGGAGGATGTCGAAGCGATCGTGACCGGACTGGGCCAGATCGGCGCAGATATCGAAGCTGGTCGCCTGGCTTTCGATCCCAATGCCGAAGACATCCATATGTTCATCGAGGCTGAACTGACCGCCCGGATCGGCGACGCCGGCAAGCGCCTGCACACCGGCCGCAGCCGCAACGACCAGGTCGCGCTCGACCTGCGTCTCTATCTGCGCGATGAAGCAAAAGTTATCAAGGAAGGCATGCTCCAGCTCTATAACGTCCTTTTGGACTTGGCTGAGCAGAACACCGAGACCATCATGCCTGGCTACACCCATCTGCAGCGGGCCCAGCCAGTCACCTTTGGCCATCACCTGATGGCTTATGTCGAGATGCTGGCGCGAGACATCAGCCGGCTCGATGACTGCGTGCAGCGCATGGATGTCCTGCCCCTCGGTTCTGGTGCCCTGGCTGGGACAACTTATCCCCTCGACCGAGTCATGGTAGCGCGTGAGCTGGGTTTTGCTGCGATCACCCAGAACAGCCTCGATGGTGTGTCTGACCGCGACTTTGCGATCGAACTGGCCGGAGTGCTGTCGATTTTCATGATGCACTTGTCCCGCCTGAGTGAAGAAGTCATCCTCTGGTCGAGCCAGGAATTCGCTTTCATCGAGCTCGACGATGCCTTCAGCACCGGTTCCTCGATCATGCCGCAAAAGAAAAATCCTGACGTGGCTGAGCTGACCCGTGGCAAATCGGGGCGCGTCTTCGGTTCGTTGATGACCTTGCTGACGATGATGAAAGGGCTGCCGCTGGCCTATAACAAGGACATGCAGGAAGACAAGGAAGCTATTTTCGATGCGATCGACACGGTTCTTTTGTGCCTGCCAGCCTTCACTGGCATGATGGCCACTCTGACCGTCCGCCCTGACCGCATGCGCCAGGCTGCTGCCGGTGGTTTCACGAATGCCACGGACTTGGCCGATTACCTCGTCAAGAAGGGCCTCCCCTTCCGCGAGGCTCACGAGGTGTCCGGCAAGCTGGTCAAGCTCTGCGTCTCCAGAACCTGTGCCCTCGAGGACCTGGCACTCGATGAATTCAAGCAATATTCCAACTTGATCGAGATCGATATCTATGACGCGATCAGTCTGGAAACGTGTGTTTCGCAGCGCCAGATCACCGGCGCCCCCAATGCCGACACTGTCCGGGCAGCGATTGACCATGCCCGGCAGCGGTTTGCTGGCTAAACGACAGAAAGAGTTTCATGCACAATAAAGCATTCGTCATCATATTTGTAACCTTTGCCCTGGTTTTGGGCGGATTCATCCTGGGCTTCCGCAATCAGGAGGAATTTTCGGTTCTGGAAAACCGCGATCTGGCAGCCTCCGAGCCGTTGACGATCGCCAATTGGCTCTCAACCGATTTCCAGCAGAGCATCGAAAGTGTCCTGGCGGACCATTTTCCCAAGCGCAGCCTGTGGGTAAGGTCCTATACCCGGATGCAGTACCAGCTGACCTTGCTGACGCGCCAGGCGCTGGGCAAGGGCCCATCCAGCCAGATCATCGTCGTGCCCGATCCGACCACGCCTTCGACCACGCCATCCGGCACAAACGGGGAGCCAGTCGCAACACCGACACCGGCCGTGACGATCAAGCCCGTTGAGACAGAGCCGGTTGAGGTTGAGAGCCCCTACGACTTCAACAGCGAATACGTCGATTTCATTGGTGTCGAAGAAAAACAGCTGGCGCCGAACACACCGATCACGGTGACGCCGGTCAATGCCGAGGTCAGCCTGATGCAGATCGCCGATGATCTGCGCCTGGCCAGGGCAGCAGTCGACTTCAACCCTGACCAGCTCTATGTGGTGAACAAGAATGTCGAGTTTTTCAATGACTTTGCCAATTCGATTGCCCCTCGGCAGGAGATGGTCTTCCTGATCGAAACCCCGCGACTGAGCCATCTGGTCTATCCGCAGAGCAATCTGGGCACGATCCAGGCTACGCTGGACAACATCCAGGTGCCGCACGACATTTTCCGGATCGAGTCACCTACCGACCTGGTCAACAATTTCTACCGCACTGACCACCACTGGACCGATCTGGGCGCCTACAAGGGCTATGTCAGCCTGATCCATTTCCTTTATGGCCCGGACGAACCGGTGCTGGAGCCGGTCAACCGGGTCAGTTTTAACCGGGTGTCCCTCGAAGGTTCCCTGGCCCGCATGGCAGCCCTGTCGCTCGACATCCAGCCCGACCCGATGAACATGCTGCTCTTTGACTATCCGAAGATGGATATCCTCGTCAACGGCAATAAGCCGGCAGAGTATGGCAATATCTCCCTCTATCTGGCTGATGACCAGCCCAAGGAACGGGGCTATGACCACTACAACCATCTGTTGCAAAAGCGTGAACCGTTCATTGAATTCAATACCGGACGCGAAGATCGTGGTGATATCCTGATTATTTCCGACTCGATGAGCAATCCGATCCGCCAGCTTGTGGCTAGCCATTTTAGAAGAACCGTCTTTGTCAATTTGGAAAAGATGATGCAATCAGATGAAGACTACGACTTCAAAATAAGCGATTATATGGAGGAAAATGAGATCAATCAGCTTCTATTCCTAATGTCGAGCGAGAACATCTTGTTGGGAGCCGAGATGAAATATGCTTGGGAAGTCCCATAAATCAAATTCCAAAACTGTCAAAAAGGGGCTGTCTCAAAAGTAGATNNTTTCGTTTTGAGACAGCCCCTTTTTGATTAATTATTCATGATCTTGTTTTGCTTCTTGTATTTTGACCCCATCGTATTCCATCCGTTTGAGATGGAACTGAACATCTTCCAGGATTTTCCGGTTCGCTGAGATCAGATCTGACTGCAGACTGATCAGGATCGTCTGGTATCCGATCGTTATCAACAAGGATGCCAGTACAAGTGATTGGATGTGTCCATCCCCTTCACCAGCAAAAAGGAAAAATAAAAATCTTACGCCTATCAGAGTGCCTGCAAGCAGAAAAACAAGTCCGATACTTAGGAAAAACAGTAACGGTTTATACATCATGAAAGCACGAATGATCGTTATAGAAGAACGTGATACATAACTGGCTATACTTTTGAACAGGCGCGATTTTCGTGTTTCAGGATTTGTTCCGATTTCAACAGAAGAAATCGCATCACGTCTGTGGCCAGCCTGTATGATCGTTTCCAGTGTATAAGTGTATTCATTGATTACGTTGATCTTCATCGCGGCGTGGCGGGAATAAGCACGAAATCCGCTGGGTGCATCAGGAATATCCGTTCCGGAAGCCATTCTGACAACCAGACTGCCGATGTGCTGCAGCTTTTTCTTTTTGGCAGAAAAATGTTCAATTTTCTGGATCGGCCGTGCACCCACTACGATATCCGACTCACCATTTAGTATCGGCTGAACCAATTTGAGGATATCGCTGCCTTGATATTGATTGTCTGCATCTGTGTTAACAATGATGTCGGCTCCCAGGCGCAGGCAGGCATCGATGCCTGCTTTAAAGCCATAAGCCAGACCTTTGTTCCGAGTCTGACGCACGATATGATTGACGCCTAATGATTTGGCGATCTCTATCGTCTTGTCAGTCGAACCATCATCGATAATCAAGGTTTCGATGATATCAATTCCGGCTATTTCTTTTGGCAAGTCCTTGACCGTCTGGGGCAAGGAGCCCTCTTCGTTGAAGCAAGGAATCTGGATAATCAATTTCATAGGGCAGACCTCAACCATTTATTTTTCAGCAGTATTCTTTTCAGTCGATCCGAAAAACTCATGAATCTACCTCAAAGTCACGCGGCGTGATCAAAAGGGGGGCAATATCCAGCTGGTCAAACCAATATTGATCCTGATACATCAACTGTAAATCAAATTCGGAGCTTGCATCTTTGATTTCCATTTCCCAATCCAGCCTGGTAGACTGACCGGGCTTGATATCCTGTTCGGGCACAACAACCTTGAAATCTGCCCGTTTCCTGCTAGCAAGGAAAAGGGGTGGCAATTCTGCAGCGTTGAGATAGGACTTGCCGATATTGTGAATGATCATGACTCCCGACAGCTTGTTATTCTCGAAATGGACGTCTATTAATTCGTACTCGACAGCAACTTTGATTGATTGCAAATCCCGGGCATGGTAAAACAATGGAGTCTGTGCGACATCCATGACTTTTTCCAGATAGCCATAGGGTACAAGCGGTTCGACTAAGCTTACTATTTTTTCAAAATTGGCGTGCGAAATCAGGAGATAGGAATTTGATTGTGTGAATTCCTTCAAATCAATGCTCTCTTCGCTGCCAGGAACTAAATTGCCATAGCGAATATTTTCAAAATCAGGATCAATATGAGTGCCAATGTGCAGGGTTTCATAGCCATTCAAATATTTGAGGCTCATATCAGCGCCACTGATGTACAGGTATTCGTCAGGTGCTATGTATTCCTTCACATATTCGACTAACGGTCTTGACTCTTCATTTAAGCGCAATCGATTTTCTGGTTGAAAGAGACTCAGAGATGTGATGTTTCCAGAAAATAAAACCAGAACAAGAATAACAGCTATCAATGGTCGCCATTTTGACCGATCAAATAGTCCGGTCATGAACTCAATCGCAATGACTGCCAAGATAGCGATAATGGGATACATGAATAATATCAATCTCGGATGAAAAGGATACTTGCCGATATAAGATGCGAGCATCAATACGACTGTCCCACTGATGATAACCAGTGCAGCTTCATTCATTTTCTTGAAAATTGATAAAACACCTATCCCGACCAAAATGACAACCACAACAGGATAGACTCTGAATACATTATCAACCAATGGATAATCATTAATGTTAAGCGCTAATCCATAGATGAGTCGAGCTGCACGGATCAAGTCTTCGATGCTTGTGGGAATAATAGGGAACCGGAAAATATCCCAATGTTCAATCAAATCAGGATCTTCGCTCGCTTTTTTCAGCCATGCAAAGTATTGCCAGAGAAAGCTTGCAATTACGACCAAAGAGCCTGTCAAAGATAGAATGAAGACCTTTCGATTTTTCTGAATGATCGAGCGGACAAAAATGATGATTGAAATCCCGCCAATGAAGAAAATGGCAGGAAACGATAACCAGAGAAGGATGGCATAGAGGAAAAACAAGACAGGCAATGTGATTTTCTTATGCAAATACCGTTCGTACAAATAAATCACAAGCAAAACCGTGAAAGCATCGCTCATGTATTGCTTAAACTCATTGGCAAAATAGAGCATGATCATCATCGATGAAGCATAAGCTGCACCAATCATTGGCAACTGGCTTTTTGCCAGATCTCTTAGGATGCGATAGGTCAGGAAAATCATCCCTAAATAGGCGAAAAAGGAATAGATTCTGAGCCAGAATTCGCTGTTATTGCCTATCATGGTCAACAATTTAACGATATAGACATACAAAACCGGTGCACTCTGGCGGTGCTTCAAGATTTTTGCAGTCAAGTTTGACAAGTCACGAGTAACAATGGAGTATGCCAAAGTCACTTCGTCTGCCCATAAAGATCGATTGGTTATGTATTCCAATACGACGATGACTAAAGATACAACGATAATGGCTATGCTGAAATAGTTCAGCCAGTCTCTTGTCCGGTCAATAAAAGTTGGTTGATGCCAATTGAAGGTTTTTTCTTTTGTTGTCACTTTAGGTTTCAATCTGAATCTCCCCAATCGGTGAAATAAATCGGTTATCTGAAACGACTCGCAATCGATTCTGCCACAAATGAATTCAAATGTACAGAAACTACCTGTCCGCAAAAGAGGCTGGCGATCAATCGCCAGCCTCTTCATCTTCTTCCAGTTCCAGTTTACCGGCCTTGTCCTGCCAGTAGCGGACCTCGTCGTCGAGTCCGAGCATGCGGTAGAGCATGATCTTGCCGTGGCAGGCATCGAGGTTGTCCGGGTCGAGGATGAGGGCCGCGTCGTAGAGGCGGTTGGCCTCGTCGAATTCGTTGAGCTGGACCAGGGTGTTGGCTTTGCCGACCAGGGCGCCGACATGGTCTGGCATCAGGCGCAGGGTCTGTTCAAAGACCTGGTTGGCCAGGTCGAATTCGCTGCGGAAATAGTGGATGATGCCTTTGTTGCAGAGGGCATCGGCATAGTCCGGTGACTCGGCAATGGCCCGGTTGACCAGCTCGATGGCCCGGTCCTCGTCGCCATCCAGGTGGCTGAGGTACGAGAGCTCATTGAGGGCGAAGGGATTGTCCGGCTCCATCGCAACGGCTTTGTTCAACAGGTGGCGCGCTTTGTCGTCTTCGTTGCGGCGCATGGCGATCATGCCCAGGATGACATAGGCGCTGACAAAGCTGCTGTCAAGGCGCAGGCACTCGCGGCAGGCTTTTTCACAGTCGTCGAGGTAACCGGCGGCAAACAGGACATCGGCGATTTCGTAATAGACTTCCGGATCATCGGGGTAGGTCCGGCGCAAGCGCTGGAAACTCTCCAGAGCAGCGAAGTCGTGGCCGAGCATGGAAAGGCATTTACCCTGGCCACGCATGGCATCGTAGCGCAAGGGGTCGAGTTCAAGCGTTTTCTCGAAATCGACCAGGGCGTCCTTGTAATTGCCAATCTGGAGCAGGACAAAGGCCCGGGCCAGGTAGCTGTTGGGATTATCCGGGTCCATGGTCACTGCCAGCTGGGCATCTGCCATGGCCTTTTCATTGTCACCGAGCAGGAAGTGGGCATTGGAACGCAGGGTGTAGCCGGCAAAATCGTGTGGGTAGCGCTCAATCAGGAATTCGCTGACCAAAAGGCTCTCTTCGATCCGGCCAATCCGCTTGAGGATCCGGGCTTTGACGGCCAGGATTTCATAGAGCTCATCGACCTGGGGCAAGCTTTCTTCGATCCAGTCGAGCGCCTCGGTGAATCGGTTGTCAAACTCGAGCGCGAGGATCGCCTCGAGATGGTATTCCAGACCAGAACCGTATTCGGGATGGTCCCGGCAAAGCTCCTGCCAGTCCCGGGCCGCGACAAGGACCTGGTCAACCGAACGCAGCTGGCGGGCCAGGCTGATCCGGATCAAAAAGTCCATCCGCAGCAAGGTGGTTTCGGCCATGCCAGCCTCCCGGGCAGCAGCCAGGTCATGGCGGCATCGGGTGATATGCTCCGGTGTGATTTCCGGCAAGCGGGAAGTCAGGAACAGGCGCAGGACATATGCCCAGCGCCGGGCCAGGCGAAAGTCATAAGCGTAAGCAGCCTTGGGCCGCAAGTCCAGCGGCTTGGATGCGCCTGATTCGATGCCCTCGATGACAGAGCTTACCTGGTCCAGGGCAAATTCCAGGCTGCCAGTCTCGGCAGAGAGCAACAGCTCCACCAGCCATTCAATCCGCATCGGCTGGTCAGCCAGGTCGACTTGGGCCAGCTTGTCGCGGGCAGCTTCAGGTTCTTCGCGCAGCAGCAAGATAGCAGCCTGGAGGATGAGGTAAAGCCGGTACCAGGGACCTGATTTCTTGCCCGGGAACGGTGGCAGCTCCTGCGCGCCAATCAAGACCGACCGGATCTCGATCGTTTCTTCGAAAAAGCGCTCATAGGCCTGTGAACTCATAATCGGCATGTGCGTGTGTTCCTGCGCTTAGTTCTTCATGCTGTGGATGGGGGCTGGGATCCGGCCACCCCTTTCGATGAAGGCAGCTGAGGAAGCCGGGTTGACGGCCATGATTGGAGCCGAACCCAAAAGGCCGCCGTAATGGACCTTGTCGCCGACGGTCTTGCCCGGGACCGGGATGATGCGTACAGCAGTGGTCTTGTTGTTGAAGGTGCCGATCGCCATTTCGTCGGCGATGATGGCGGAAATGGTCGTCGCGGGCACATCACCGGGGACTGCGACCATATCGATGCCGACCGAGCAGACCGAGGTCATGGCTTCGAGTTTTTCCAGGCTGAGGGCGCCCAGCTCGACGGCAGCGATCATGCCTTCGTCTTCACTGACCGGGATGAAGGCACCGGACAGGCCGCCGACATAGGAGGAAGCCATGGTGCCACCCTTTTTCACAGCGTCATTGAGCATCGCGAGAGCGGCCGTCGTACCCCAGGCACCGGCTGTCTCGAGACCGAATTCTTCGAGGATGCGGGCGATCGAGTCGCCAACGACTGGCGTCGGGGCCAGGGACAGGTCGATAATGCCAAACGGCACACCGAGCCGTTTGCTGGCTTCGCGGGCGACGAGCTGGCCGACGCGGGTGATCTTGAACGCAGAGCGCTTGATCGTCTCAGCAACATGCTCGAGATCCTGGCCGCGGGTGGATTCGAGAGCGGTCTTGACCACACCGGGGCCACTGACACCGACATTGATCACGCACTCCGGCTCGCCTGGGCCGGTGAAAGCGCCAGCCATGAACGGGTTGTCCTCCGGGGCATTGGCAAAGACGACGAGCTTGGCACAGCCGAAAGCATCCTGGGCTGCTGTTTTTTCCGCCAGATCCTTGATGATCGTGCCCATCAGGCGCACGGCGTCCATATTGATCCCGGTGCGTGACGTGGCGAGATTGACCGAGGAACAGACGAGGTTCGTTGTTGACAAGGCCTCGGGGATCGACTCGATCAGACGGCGGTCGGAGTCGGTGAATCCTTTGTGGACGAGAGCAGAGTAGCCGCCGATGAAATTGACCCCGATCGTCTCGGCAGCGCGATCGAGTGCCCGGGCATACATCGTGTAGTCCGTCGAGTCACCGGATGCGGCCACCATCGAGATCGGGGTGACGGAGACGCGTTTGTTGATGATCGGGATACCGAACTCATGGCTGATGTCCTCGCCCGTTTTGACGAGGTGTTCCGCTTTGCGGCAGATTTTATCATAGATGCGCTGACAGGCCCTTTCGGAAGAATCCGAAGCGCAATCGAGCAAGTTGATCCCCATTGTGATCGTGCGCACATCGAGGTGCTGCTCACGGAACATGCTCAGGGTTTCCAGGATTTCGAAATCGTTAAACATGGTGTTTCCCCATAACTCTCCAAGATAGGCTCAGACGCGATGCATAGCCTTGAAAATGTCGGAATGCTGGACACGGATCGCCAGACCCATCTCGTCACCGAGTGCTTCCAGCCGGCTGCCCAGCTCCTTGATGTCGATCGGCATCGTGCTGTAGTCGACTAGCATGATCATGGTGAAAACATCCTGGAGGATGGTCTGGGAGATGTCGTTGATGTTGACCGACAAGGCTGCCAGCTCGGTGGCCACACGGGCGATGATTCCGACCCGGTCCTGGCCGACGACGGTGATCACGGCGGTCTGCTTGTTTGAATCTGACATGGGGCTTACCTCATTCTCTTTTTTGTATCACTCTATTGTAACCATCTTGGGCCATGGTGCAAAGCATCCTCGGGCTGACGGTTTCCACAAATCAAGCCCCTGCTGTCAGGTATTTTCTTATCAGATGGCATAGGTGCGGCCCGGCTGGGCAATTTCTGCGTTGGGGAAGTGGGTTCTGGCCTCGGCGAGGGATTCTTCCGGATCGAAAAACGGCAGCAGATGGATCAGGAGCAGGCGGTGGACCCGGCCGTCCGAGGCGATCTGGCCACATTCGGCTGCGGTCAGGTGGACCATGGCCGGCGCACGCAGGCGTTCGAGCGATCCGGCATCCATCAGGGCCAGGTCGGCCGCGCGCAGAAGCGGCGCGAGATTGGCACAAGGGATTGTGTCCGCTGTGGTCGCCAGGACTTTGCCATCCTTTTCAATCCGCAGGCCGTAGGTTTCAAACGGATGCTGGGTGGCAAAACAGCGGATGGTCGCGCCGAACAACTCGAATGACTGGTCGTCCTTGAGGGTGTGCTGTTCAAAATTGTCCGGGCTTTCCAGGGCGATGGCCAAGGGCTGGGGCGTAGCAGGTGACCAGAGGGGGATTTTCCCGATCGGCTGGCCGAATTTGCGACCCAGGTCCATGGCGTATTTGAGCACGCCAATGTCACTGGTATGGTCGGAATGGAGATGGGTCAGGA
>DIGA01000016.1 GCA_002419365.1 Mageeibacillus sp. UBA5734
GCAGCCACATCTTTTTTGCCACCCCCGACCACGCCCGCTACGCCTATTTCGTCTATCCGGCCGACTGGCAGTCACAGGGCTGACATCCGGCTGACAGGGCAGGTGTCATCCACAACACATTCACCCAAGCGGCTGCTGCCCACCCGGGCAGCAGCCGCTTTTTCATTATTTTTCACTTAATCCGCTTTAAATTTCGCTTAATTTGTATTAATTTCAAATAAAGGATTTTAATTCATATAATTTTTATATATTTTGATTTAAATTTCATTTATTGAATTGATTTTCGATTTATTTTGCGTTATTCTTCATTTAAAGGTGGTGAATGTTCTTGCTTGAGGAAGATTTAATCGCTCTCGTGACAAAAATCCAAAGTGAGCGTTGTGAAAAGCAAACCATCGAGGTTAAAAAGGCAGCTATAGGCACGCCAACACGACTGTACGATACCTTGTCCAGCTTTTCCAATCAGCAAGGTGGAGGCATCATCATTTTCGGATTGGATGAAGCGACCGGATTTCAAGTTACAGGTGTCTATGATCCTCAGGACTTGCAAAAAAAAGTCGTGGAACAGTCCATGCAGATGGAACCTGTTATACGTCCTCTGTTTACGGTTGCACAAATAGAAGGGAAAACGGTTGTCAGTGCTGAAATTTCCGAATGTGACCTGACTGATAAACCATGTTTTTACAGAGGGGCAGGGCGCCTCAGAGGATCCTATATTCGTGTAGGTGAATCAGACCAGCCCATGACGGAATATGAAATTTATAGTTTCGAAGCCTATCGACGCCGTATCCATGATGAATTGCGTACGATCAATCGTCTGAAACTGGATCATTTCTCCAAAGAGCGGGTCATGGAATATCTGATCAGCCTGAGGCAACAAAAACCAAACCTGGCAAATCTCGATGATAATCGGGTTTTGGAAACTCAAGGGCTTGTCCAGAATGGGCAGCCCACTTTGGCAGGAATTTTGCTGCTGGGTGAATATCCCCAAGAGTTTTTCCCACAATTGTCACTGACCGCGCTGGTTATTCCAGGGCATGAAATGGGCGATATCGGTTCTGGCAATGAACGTTTTATCGACAACAAACGGATCGAAGGTACACTACCGCAAATATTGGAACAGGCCATGGCTTTTGTCAATCGAAACATGGCAACCCGAACCATCATCGCAGAGGATGGTACCCGACATGACCGTGGAGAGTATCCCCTCAAAGCAGTTCGCGAAATTTTGCTAAACGCCATGATCCACCGTGATTACAGCATCCATACTGAAAATTCACCGATTCGCCTCATTTTGTATGCCGATCGTCTGGAGCTGGAAAATCCTGGTGGTCTCTATGGCAGAATCTCTCTGGATGACTTGGGAAAAGTTGCTGCTGATACACGCAATCCCTATTTGGCTGGGGCAATGGAAATCCTGCTTCACACCGAGAATCGATTTTCTGGTATTCCAACAATTCGAGTCGAACTGGAAAAAGCTGGACTACCACCGCCAATCTTTTCTGACAGACGAGGCATATTCAAAGTCACATTCACGAAAGCACCATCAGACAGGGCTTTGCCTGATTTGAATCGTTCTTCTGTTTTACCACTGGAAAAGGAGATCTTGTCCTTTTGCGAAACACCGCGTTCGAGAGAAGAACTGGCCCGGAAATTCGGATTTGAAAGCAAGAGTTATTTTATCAAAATATACGTCCAGCCGCTGGTGGATGCCGGTCGACTCAAACCATCGATCCCTGGCAAACCACGCAGCACCCACCAGAAATGGCTGAAAGCGTGAGGGAGATTTAAACCTCGTCCACCCCAAACACGATCCCTGCTTCATGCCGGGCATTTTCCGCGACTTCCATGACTAGCAGGGACTCGTCGAGCCAAGCCTGGGCCTGGTTCCAGTCTCTTCGTGCCAGGCAATCGGCGAAAGCCTCGATCTCATAAACCAGGCGGTTTTCCTGGGTTTGCAGGTTGACGGTTTCCTGGCGCGATCCTGACTTGATCTCATAGGAGGGACAGCTGTTGACGGGGCCTGCGACGTCGAGATATCCCTTCTCTCCCTGGATGATCTGGAACGGTGGGCTGGCTGAATCTTTGGCTGCGGAACAGGTGGCGATGAAATCATCATATTCCAGAACCACGGTGCCAGAGGTATCGATGCCGTTGAAAGCCTTGTTGGCATAGGCATGAACCGCTTGAGGCCGGCCGAACAGGCCGATCACAAAATGCAGGTTGTAGATGTTAAGGTCGTAGAGGCAGCCACCGGAAAAGGCCGGATCGAAAATATTGGTCACTTCACCGTCCAGGAGCTGGGTGTAGCGGCTGGAATATTGCGAATAATTGCACTGGACCAGACGGACCGGGCCAATAGTCGCCAGATCCTGCCGGACTTGGCGATAGTTGGGCAAGTGGCGGGTGGAAATGGCTTCGAACAGATACAGACCTTTTTCGCGTGCCAGTTTCACGAGAGCTTGTGCCTCGGCCAGCGTCGATGTCATTGGTTTTTCCAGAATGACATGCTTATTCGCCTGCAAAGCCTGCACAGCCTGGTCGAAGTGGAGGCTGTTGGGCAGGGCAATGTAGATCGTGTCGATGACCGGATCCCCCAGTAGCTCATCCATGGTTGTGCAGGTCCTGGCAATACCGAAGCGACTGGCCAGAGCGGCAGCTTTCTCACCGCTGCGCGAATAAATGGCGCCGATCTGCACGGATGGCACCTGCTGGCAAGCGGCAAGAAACGTTTCAACGATGGGGCCGGTTCCGATCGTACCGATCTGCATGTCACACCTGCTTTCTGGCTAGCCTCGACGGGAGGCCGGCCAGGTTTTTGCTTACATGATACCACCAGAACCCAGTCAAAGAGCTCTATTGACACCATTTTCAATATTTGGCATTATTTTGCTTCACTCTTGAGTAGATTTTGGTGTTATAATGGTTCCGTACTATGGGTCCACACGGGAGGTATCGATTATGTACATTGATAAGCAAGTCCAGCGCGGCTATAACGAATACGTCAGCCTGGACAAAAATAACGGCGAAGGCAGCTGGATGGATGTCGGCTTGCTCGTCATGGAGGCCGGCGACACTTATACCTTTGCCGAGGATAAGAAAGAATTTTCCTGGATCCTGATCGAGGGCAAGGCAACGGTAGAGTTCAATGGCCAGAAGGTCGACATGAACCGGCCCAATCCCTTTGACCACAATCCCTGGTGTATCCTGATGCCGGCTGGCAGCAACTGCACCTTGACTGCACATGGCCATTGCGAATTCTATGTCCAGAAGTCCTACAACGACCGCAACTATGAGGCTCATCTCTATACCCCGGACGAGGTCGATACCTGGCGCCGTGGCGCGGGTGGCGAACTGGACGGCTGCATGAAGCGCGATGTCCGCACCTGCTACGACTATGAAACAGCCCCCTATTCCAATATGGTCCTCGGCGAGGTCGTCAACCTGCCAGGCAAATGGTCGAGCTATCCGCCGCACGGCCATCCACAGCCGGAAGTCTATTTCTACCATTTCGAGAAGCCGCAGGGCTTTGGCGCTGGGTGGGTCAATGGCGAGGTTCACGAACTCCACAACAATGGCTGCGCCATCATCACTGAAGGCACCCACGCCCAGGTCATGGCACCGGGCTACGCCTGCTGCTACATGTGGGGCATCCGCCATCTGCCCGACAATCCGTGGGAAAAGACCCGCGTCGACGATCCGGCCCATGAGTGGCTCCTCGATCCCAAAGCCGAATACTGGAACGGCGACAAGAAATAACCCATACAGTCTGGCACGATTAAAAGCCTGACTCCCGATTTGCATCAAGACCAGGCCCCGGTTTTTCCCCGGGGCCTGGCTCTTTTTTATGACTGTCAAAGATCTTCAGATCAGGTAGTTGCTGACATGCTCCAGGGCACCATCCTTGAAATAAACGCGCGGCACCCGCTTGCCGATCAGACAGGTCACTTCGTAATTGATCGTATCCAGCCACTCGGCCATTTCGTCGACCGTGATCGCCACAGTCTGGCCGTTGAAGCTCTGGTGGCCGAATAACACGACCTCATCACCTGTTTTCACAGCATCAGCATCTGGCAGGTCCGATAGATCGGCCATGCAGGTGTCCATGCAAATCCTGCCGACGACCGGCGCACGTTGACCATGCACCAGAACACTGGCCTTATGGGTCAGGCGGCGGGAATACCCGTCCGCGTAACCGATTGGAATGGTACCGATCACACTGTTGCGCCCGGTGGTGAATAACCGGCCATAGCTGATCGAGGTCTCGGGCGGAACTTGTTTGACCAGGACCAGGTTGGACTTAAGCGTCATGGCAGGCTGGAGATCCGTGTAGGCGTCCGGGCAACCGGGGGGCACCATGCCGTACAGGATCAGGCCGGGCCGGACCATGTCGAGATGCATCGCCGGGAAGCGCATCGTCGCGGCTGAATTGCAGACATGCTTGATCGGTATCGGCAGGCCAATGCGGTCGAGCTCGCGGCTGATCCCCATGAACTGCTCGAATTGCTGCCAGACGTATGAGTCATCCGGCTCATCTGCTGTGGCAAAATGCGTGAACAATCCTTCAATCACGATGCGCGGCAACTGGGCAATCGCTGTAATCGCCTTGATCGCCTCATACCCCGCCATGAAACCGACGCGCCCCATCCCGGTGTCTACCTTGATGTGGATCCGGGCATCCTGGCCGAGATCGACCGCGGCGCGGGAGAGAGACTGGGCCAGATCCAGGCTGTACACGGTCTGGGTCAGGCGATGGGCGATGATTTCCGGGGCCCGGCGTGGATCGGTATAGCCCAGGATCAGGATCGGTACATCAATCCCGCGGTCCCGCAGCTGGATGCCCTCATCCAGCATGGACACAGACAGGCGCGTGGCCCCATTTTTCAAAAGGACCGGGACAACCCGCTCGACACCATGGCCGTAACTATCGGCTTTGACGACAGCACAGATTTCGGCACTGCGCCGCACACGGCGGCGAGTCAGCGCGACATTGCGGGCGATGGCATCGAGATCAACTTCAGCCCAGCTGCGATTCGGGAGATAATCAGGTGTCATGGCGTCCTCCGGGTGCATCAGTCTTCCCATCCTGCCGTGGCAAATGCCCGGCCAAAAGCCCGGAGCACATCCCCTGGAAGCAAAGAACGGGGGCCCGTTCCCCCAGAAGCCAAATCAGCGGCCAAGTCCGCAGCCAGACCATGCAGGTAAGCACCGGCAGCGGCAGCCTCAAAGGCCTGGAGTCCCTGGGCGCATAGTCCGGCGATCAGGCCACACAGGACATCGCCGCTGCCGCCCTTGGCCAGCCCGGCATTGCCCGTCGGGTTGATCCAGACTCGGCCGTCCGGGTGGGCGATGACCGTTGAAGCACCCTTTAAAAGCACCATGCTATCCAGGCGAGCGGCCAACCGGGCGGCCGCAGCCTGGCGATCAGACCAGTCCAGATCAGGCGCCAGGCGAGAAAACTCACCTGGGTGCGGCGTCAGGATGGCTGGCTCGAGGCCGCGCAGGCGACGACTGAGCAGGGTGCCCTGATAACGATCCATGTCTCGGCCCAGCGCATTGAGGCCATCGGCATCGATGATCACCTGCGGGCTTTTTTCCAAAACCATTGCCAGAGCTGTGTTCAGCCAACTGGCTTTGCCAGCGCCAGGGCCGATGGCCACGACTTGTTTGCCTTCAACCAGGCTTTGCAGCAAGTCCGTCAGGCGGTCTGGCTCATTTTCCGGGAGGGCTGTCAGCAGCGCATCCGCTACAGCCGCCAACACTTGCGGGGCGACGGACTCGCCCGTGCCAAGATAGACCAGGCCCGCTCCCGCCCGGCTGGCAGCCTCAGCCGCAAGGGCAGCAGCACCGGGCAATCCGGCCGATCCGCCGAGGACCAGGACTCTGCCAAAAGTGCCTTTGTGGCTGTTCGGATGTCGGGTGATGCGCAGCTGCCTGATCATGGCCGGATCGATTTGCACCGGTGGCTTGCGGTCTGCGAGTCGTTTGGCAACAAAGGTGTCGGGGATGCCGATGCGATCGACGATGATGTCACCGGCGGCGAAACGGCCAGGAGTCGCACTGATTCCGGTTTTGGGCCGGACCATGGTGATGGTCGCATCGGCCTGGATTGCGCCCGGAGCGATCTGGGCCGTGTCAGAATCGACGCCGCTGGGCAAATCGATCGCGACCACTTTTGTCCCTGCCTGACGCCACCGGCTCAGCTGCCGGGCCCAGGTGATCACACGTTCCGGCAAAGGCCGGTCTGCGCGGTAACCAGTGCCGAAAATGCCATCGATGACGTACATTGGGCAGGGATAGATGGGCTGGCTGGCGGGGTCATTTAATAAAACCGAGTCCGGATCTTCAGATGGCAAAGTAGTCTTGATGTCATAGCCGAGGTTGAGCCAGGCTTGACGGTT
>DIGA01000105.1 GCA_002419365.1 Mageeibacillus sp. UBA5734
CCGGAATCGCCGGTGATGTTCATTTCGCAGAGTACCTGCTCGATGATTTGCCTTAAATCCTTAGCATCCATGTTCAGCTGATCCTCCTTCCTTACTTCGCCATGAAGACCGACGCGTCGCCAGCCAATGGAGTCAGCTTGCCATTTTCCGAGAAGCCCATTTTCTCCAGCCAGAGATCGAATTCATGGACTGGCCTGAGACCGAAGGTTTCCCTGAGTGCGGCTGAATCGTGATAACCCGTGCACTGGTACATCAGCATGCAGTCATCGCCCTGGGGCACGCCCATGACGTAGTTGCAGCCGGCTGCGACCAGCAAGGTGGCCAGGTTCTCGATATCGTTCTGGTCAGCTTTCATGTGGTTGGTATAGCAGGCATCACAGCCCATCGAGATACCGGTCAATTTGCCCATGAAATGGTCTTCCAGGCCAGCCCGGATGACTTGCTTGGAATCGTACAGGTATTCCGGTCCGATGAAGCCGACCACGGTATTGACCAGGAAGGGTTGGTAATGCTTGGCCAGGCCATAGCAGCGGGCTTCCATGGTCACCTGGTCCCAGCCAAAGTGGGCGTCAGATGAGAGCTCGGAGCCCTGGCCAGTTTCAAAGTAGTTGACGTTCGGACCGGTGGCAGTTCCCTGCGACAGCAGCAGAGCCCTGGCTTCGTCAATCATGGCCACGGATACACCAAAGGCATCATTGCCTTTCTGGGAGCCGGCGATCGACTGGAAAACGAGGTCCGCTGGTGCGCCAAACTTGGTGATGGCATCCATCTGGGTGGAGACATGGGCCAGGACCGAAATCTGGGTCGGGATTTGCCACTTGTTCTTGAATTCGTCAAAGGCCTTGAGGATGCGGGCGACATTTTCCACCGAGTCATCGACGGGATTCAGGCCAAGCACGGCATCGCCGCAGCCCAGGCTGAAGCCTTCCATGACGGAAGCCATGATGCCCTTGAGATCATCAGTCGTATGGTTGGGCTGCAGGCGCGACGAGAAGGTCCCCGGCTTGCCGATGGTCGTGTTGGCATGAGCCGTGATACGGATCTTCTTGGCCGCATAGATCAGGTCGAGGTTGCTCATCAGTTTGCAGACGGCTGCGACGATCTCACTGGTGATGCCACGCGAGGCGCGCCGGATCATGTCACCGGTGGTGTTGATGTCGAGCAGCCATTCGCGGAATTCCGCCACCGTCCAATTCTTGAGCTCGTTATAGATCGGCTCATTGACGGCGTCCTGGATGACCCGGGTGACTTCGTCCTCTTCATAGGGGACGGCAGGATTGTTGCGCAGGTCAGCAAGGGTGATGTGGGACAGGACAACCTTGGCGGCGACCCGTTCCTCGGCACTTTCGGCGGCGATGCCCGCCAGTTTGTCACCAGACTTTTCTTCGTTTGCCTTGGCCATGACTTCACGCAGCGATTTGAACTCGTACATGTGGCCGAAAAGCTTGGTTTTCAGAATCAAGTTGTTCACCTCTCTTCCTTGGCAGTTGAATCTGGAGTCAGGTCATAGGTCAGGTATTGAAAATCAGGGTTTTGATCACGACCGGGACGACTCGCCCGTCAGCGATGGGCAGTCCGATATCGATGTAGTCGCCGCTCAAGGTCCGGATGCTGTCGATGCAGATCACGTCCTTGGGTTTTCCCAGCAAGACCCGGATGGCATGTCCGAGTGCTTTGCCGATATCGTTTTCCACCACGATGATCAATGGGTGCCTGTGCTCAATCACCTCCTTGGCCCCCTGGATGATGGCTTTCGCAAGGGACTGGATCTCGGAGAAACGACTCCGGCCCCGTCCGGTGAAAGCGATGGCGACGGGCTCAGGCTTGCCTTCGGGCATGAAAAGCGGCAGCTGAGTGGCAATGGACGCGGCCAGCCGGGAAAGGTCGGTCTCGTCGGCTTCGGATATTTTGAGGATGGGTATGTTTTTCATGGGCAGGCAGTGCTCGACATAGGCGATGGTGCTGCCACTGATTTCGGTGGTGTGGGATCCGGCGCCGACAACAGTAGCCCGGATGGTTTCGGCCGGAATGAACCGTTTGAGCCTGGACAGCTGCGGCTGGGCCTGGATCGCCTGGCCGAGCAGGATGCCGATGTCGCCATACCGGAACCAGTCGGCGGATGCTTGCTGGTAGACGTAATCGGCAACGCCGCCGGAATAGGTCACAGCCTGGATCACAGGCTGCTCAGGCAGCGCATGCCCCTGGTTCGTGTACATCAGGGGATGGGTTTCATCTGGCAAAAGGACATGCAGGGCCATGGCGAGCTGGTCAGCCATCAGGCTGCACAACTGGCGCAGCTGGTGCAAATCTGCCTGGCTACCAAGACGGATTTCCAGGCCATGTCTGGCCGCCAGCCGGGCAATTCCCGGGAAAATATAGTCGATCCGGTTGTCCTTGACCTTGACCAGGCGGCCACCGATGTCCAGGCAACAGGTGCCCCGGAGGCCCCCGCGTTCAAAGACGGCAATATTGGTGGTGCCGCCGCCGACATCGAGATTGGCCACGACAGTCCGGTGCTCAGAGGAGAGCAGGTCGGTTCCGGCACCACGCGCCGAGAGTACCGACTCGAGGTCTGGTCCAGCCGTGGCGACGACAAAATCGCCAGCCATTTTGCTCAGGGCAGAGAGGACCAGGTTGGCATTCTGCTTGCGGGCGGTCTCACCCGTGATGATGACCGCTCCCGTCTGGATCTCTCCCGGTTTCATGCCCGCTGCCGCATATTCCAGTTCGACGATTTTCTTGACGGCATCGGCATCGATTTCGACCGGCGACGTCAAAGGTGTGAAATAGATCGGACTTTCATAGATGATTTCCTTGTTGACAATGGTGATCCGGGGTACGGTGTAGCTGCTGGCCAGGTTTTCGATCGTCAGGCGGCTGAAGACCAGCTGGGTGGTGGTCGTGCCGATATCGATCCCGACGCTCAAGATGACTTCATGCATGATCCACACCCCCTTTGCAAAAAAATGGCCCGGCGCAGGTGTCATCCTGCAGCCGGGCTAACGTCGCCTGGTTGTTGTTCCTTCTCGCCGGTGCTACGGCACACCGACGATGTCCATGATCTGATTCTTGAAATCCAGTGTCACGGTCGTTCCCCCTGGCCCCGAATCAAAGGCCAGGTTTCCTCGGAGCTTGTCCTTGACCAGGGTCTGGACAATGTTGAGACCGAGCCGGTTCTGGCGGATATTGGCGACATCGAAGCCACAGCCATTGTCGATGACCTGGATCTGTGAGTAGAGGTCGCCCAGTTTGACGACAATCCGGACCAGACCTTCATTCATGCCTTCGAATGCGTATTGCAGCGAATTCTGCAGCAACTCATTGATGATCAGGGCGATCGAGGTCGCAATGTCTGAATCCACATAGAAATCGTCACCCTCAACTGTCACTGAGACATTGAAATGCGGCCGGGCAAAATAGCGCACGGTACTGCTCTTGATGTGCATCAGGACTTCGCCGATCTTGACCTGGTCGACGCCGCTCTGGGCCAGCAGTTCGTGTGTCGCGGCAATCGAGAGGATGCGGTTCATGCTCTCGCTCAGGACCGCCCGGGTTTCATCATTCTCAGTCCGCCTGACCTGCAAGCGCAAGAGGCTGGCGATCGTCTGCAGGTTGTTTTTGACCCGGTGGTGCATTTCCTTGATCGCGACGGACTTCAGGATCAGTTCCTTTTCCTGCTGTTTGTTCCAGGTAATGTCACGGATGACCACGACAAAGGCGATGTCCTGGGAATTCAGGCGCACGTGCTTGATCGCCAGGGTCAAATTTCCGACCGTTGTCTCGACGAAGGTGTAGCGGCTTTCACCACGGTTCTGCTCCGGTTCGACCGGGCGGATGTTCTCATAGCGCTGGCCCAGGATGTCCTCGATGTAGCCCAGTTTCTGGAACAGTTCATGGGCCAGGGTGTTGCGGAAGGCTACGATGCCGCTGTGATTGACCATGACCAGGGCCTCGTCGATACACTCCGTCAGCCAGGTGCTTTCACTGGCCATATGGGTCAGGGCATTGGCGATCCGCTCATAGCCCTGCTGGGAAAAATGCAAATGCTCATTGTTGGCCCGCTGCTCATCGACCCGCTTCTCGCGGATCAGGACACCGATCACGCGTTCACCGTTTTTGATCGGCTCGACAGACTGGATGACGTGCGTGCTCTCCTGGGTGATGGCCTTCATCTGCTTGGTCGCAACCCCGAGCCGGAGCGAACGCGCCACGGCCGGCTCGTTTTCCTGCAGAGCCATCAGGCCGACAACTGTTTTCTTGTAAGAAGAAGGCACATAGTCTGGCTTGGCTTCGGCCACGACGATGGCGATCCCTTCGTCCACGGACGGGCAGTCAACAAAGACGTCGGCGTCCTCGAGATTGGCCAGGGGTTGCAAGACAGCTGCCATGGCGATGATGATCCGGATGTCATCATCGTTGAGGCTGGTGTGGCGCTTGCACAGGCGTTCAATCTCGTTCATGTCTCGACGTCCTCATGTGTTGCGGTTGGAGATTTCCGGGCGCAGCAGAATGATCTCGGCCACCCGGCGCATGGAAATGTTCTTGGCACAGCTGATCTTGCGGATGTATTCATAGGCGTCTTGTTCGTTCATTTTCTCGCGGGCCATCAGGACTCCTTTGGCCTTCTCGATGATGCTGCGGTTTTCCAGCCGTTCCGAAACCTTTTCGATGTCGTTTTTCAGCCGTTTGACCTCAAGACTGCGGGCGACGGCCAGCTCGATGCTCGGCACCAGGGCTTTTTCATCGACCGGCTTGACCAGGTAGCCGCTGATGCCGATTTCCTTGGCCTGCTCGATGAAACCACGCTCGCTGTAAGCAGTGAGCAGGATCACGGCATCACAGAGTTTCTCTTCCAGAACGATCCTGCCTGCCGACAAGCCATCGAGCAGGGGCATCTTGATATCCATCAGGACCAGGTCCGGCTTGACTGTTTTGCACAGCTCCAATGCATCAAAGCCATCACCGGCCTCACCCACGACCTGGTAGCCACTGTGCTCGAGCATTTCCCGCAGGTCCATGCGGGTGATGGGTTCATCTTCAGCGATCAGGACACGCAGGGATTTGTTGTTTTCCATGCCAGACCTCACTGCTGGTTCAAATAGTCGTACAGCGCCTCAAAACCGGTGCCGTCGACACTGCTCGTGACAAAGACTTTCTGTGCGCCTGCCGCCAGCAAATGCTGCCGGGCCCGCTCGATCTGCTCGGGTGTCGCCATGTCCTGCTTGGTGATCACGCCAACCGCCGGTTTGGCAAAACTGCCGGCATAGGCGGGCGGAAACATGGTGCCCTCTTCCGTCGGGTCCTGGACCAGGACGATGATATCGGCATCACTCGACGTGACATGGAGCGCCCCGCGGTAATGGCGGATCTCCAGATACTCGCCAGGTGTATCGATCAGGCTGTCTTTGAAGATCTGCACCGCCTGTGTTTTGGCATACTGCAGTTCCTCGCGGCAAATGTGCTGGCACAAGGTCGTCTTGCCAGCCGTCGTCCGGCCAATCAGGATCAATTTCTTATTCAAAGTCTCGATCGGCTCATTATTTGATTGTGAAAGGGTGCTGCTATCTGCCATCACGTGCTTGCGTTCCTTTATGAGCGGGTGACTGGGGCAGGAGTGAACCCCATCTGGTCACACAGGGTGCGCATGACTTCCCTTAGTGAAGCTTCGACAGAGGCGACATCCCCAGTTACAACAAGAGAGCCACTGAAACGATCGACAAAACCGATGCTGACATGGGCTGATTTGGTCGCCACATCCGCAGCAATGATCGCCGCCTCGCCCGGTGTGATCGTGAAAATTCCGATCGCACCCCGAGTGTCGATCAGCCCGAGCTTGGTATAAAGTGCATTGTCCGGGTGCGCGATCACATGAGCCAGGGTCACCTGCTTGCCAGGGACAAACTCCTGGATAATCCGCTTCTTTTCGTCCAATTCGATCAAATGGCGCACCCCCCTTGGCACTTGCCGTTCTTGATCCCAATAAAAAATCCCAAGAAAAAACTCTCTTGGGAGCTACATAGCTCACGATTTCGGCAAAAGACTCGCGTCGCCTTTTGTCAGTATTTAATAATTTTTGTAATGATTTGCGGACTTACATTGTCAATTTAGCACGATTCCTTGGCTCATGTCAACGGGGAATGTGGGTTGGCTCTTTATCTGATTCCGTTAAAAGCCTGTAAAAAGTGCAGCGGATTCCAGCAAGAGTAGTCATGGGGTACAGAAGATTTGAGTCGTGCCAGTTTTGATTGCAGGTCTGGCCTGATTTCACAAAACAGGACCAACCCTGGACGCAGGTCTGGCACCTTGGATGGAAAATTCCTCTTTTGGGGTCGGCCCACCAAAACGGCACTAATCAAATGGGTCTCGAAGCCCCTGCAGCAGAGGCTTTTTTCAGATCATGCCTAGATCTTCCCCAA
>DIGA01000102.1 GCA_002419365.1 Mageeibacillus sp. UBA5734
GCATACTCGCCGCTGACATTATAGGCTGCGATCGGCAGCTGGGTTTGGCTCGAGATTGTCCGAATGACATCGAGATAGGCCAGCGCTGGTTTGACGATGATCGCGTCTGCGCCTTCCTGTTCGTCGAGATGGACTTCCCGGACGGCCTCCCTGACGTTGTGGAAATCCATTTGATAGGATTTGCGGTCACCGCAACTGGGCGCTGAACCGGCCGCTTCCCGGAATGGACCGTAATAGGCCGACGCGTATTTGACCGCATAGGACATGATCGGGATCTCCTCAAATTTGTTCTGGTCCAGGGCATTGCGGATCGAAAGGATCCGGCCGTCCATCATGTCGGACGGTGCAACCATATCCGCACCAGCTGCTGCGTGGGAGACCGCCGTGCGGGCTAAAAGTTCGAGCGTCGGATCGTTGTCGACAGTCGATCCCTTTAAAACGCCACAATGACCGTGATCTGTATATTCGCACAGGCAGATGTCCGTGATCAGGTATACCTGGTCTCCAAAACGCTTACGGATCGACTGTATCCCTTGCTGGACAATGCCGTCGTCAGCATGGGCTCCCGAGCCAACAGCATCTTTGTTTTCAGGGATGCCAAACAACAGGAACTTGGCAACACCTGCCGCAAGGCTCTGTTCGACGGCCTCCGCCAAACGGTCCGGACTGAAATGGTACTGGCCGTCCATGGACAGGATCGGCTCCCGGATATTGGTTCCGGATCTGATGAAAAGTGGCTGGATCAGCGCGTCACTGCTCAGTCGGGTTTCGCGCACAAGTCCGCGGATGACTTGGTTTTGCCGCAAACGGCGGGGTCGGATGATCATGGTTTCAAACTCCTTGAGATGCTTCGTTGACCAGCGCACAAAGTAATTCAGCCATCGATGCTGTTGTGGCCTGATCAGAAATACGGATTTTCATGCCAGATGACGCTGCCTTTTTTGCAGTTTGCTGGCCGATGCAGACTGCGGTTACCCGACTAAAATCATATGGTGCAACAACACCCTGGGCAAAGCTGGTTACACAGCTGGCACTGGTGAAGGTCACATAGTCAAAGTCACCTGGATCGATCGGAACATGGGCAATCCGGACAGTTTCGTACAGGCTTATTTCGGTAAAATCGATTCCTGCATCACGCAGGCGGTCAGTCAATTGCGGATCAGAATCACGGGCCCTGGCGATCAACAGGCGGCCTGGCTCGAACTGATCCTGAGCCAGCAGCTGGTCAGCCAGATCGCCACCATTGTAAATGGTTGGCACAAAGTCAGCTTTCAACCCATAAGTCTGAAGCGCCTTCGCCGTTTCACTGCCGATGACGGCAATTTTCAAGCCAGCCACTGAACGGCTGTCGAGTCCGATTGCCATCAGATGGTTAAAAAAACTGTGCACCCCGGTGACACTGGTCAGAACCAGCGTATTGTAGTGACTCAGATTCGGCAGATCTAAAGCCAGGTTCCGAATCTCGATTGAAGGAATCGGGGTCACTGCGGCGCCAAGTTCACGCAGCCGGGAAACAAAAGCTGCGGCCTGTGCCTGCGGACGGGTGACCAGGATTCGGACACCTTTGAGCGGCAGCTGGGAAAACCAGTCCATTTTGTCAGACAAGCTGCAGACCCGGCCGACAACGATCAATGCAGGCGATTGGAAATTCAGTTCCGCCACTTGTGCTGCCAAAGTGGCGATGGTCGCCACAATTTTGCGCTGTTCAGGTCTTGTCCCGTGTTCGATGACAGCACTCGGCATATCCAATGGCATCCCGGCATTCAGCAGACCATCCATGATTTCACCGACAGTCGCCAGTGACATCAGGAAGACGAGGGTCCCATTCAGTCGCACCAAGGCGTCGTAGTCCAGATCAAGTGGCTGGTCCGATCGCTTGTGGCCGGTGATCATGTGGACCGATGAGCAATAATCGCGATGAGTGACTGGAATACCCGCATAAGCTGGAACTGCCAACGCTGAAGTCACACCGGGGACCACCTCAAACGGAATCCCATTGGCGATCAGAGCCTCGAGTTCCTCCCCGCCGCGGCCGAAGAGGAAGCTGTCACCGCCCTTGAGACGGATGACCTGGCGTCCGGAGCGGGCTAATTCGACCAGTATCTGGTTGATCCGTTCCTGCGGAACTGGATGGCTGCCGGCATTTTTGCCGACATCGACTCTTTCTGCTGTCGGAGGGATCAATTCGAGTATCCCGGTGTCGACCAGACGGTCCAGAACGACAACCTCGGCCTGACGCAGCAATGCCGCTGCCTTGACGGTCAGCAGCCCGGGATCGCCAGGTCCTGCGCCAACGAGAAAAACTTTGCCCGTGATTCTTTTGGGATCTTGTTCTGTAACCAATCGGTCAACCATGTTTTAAAGTCCTTTCGGCAATCTAGTGAGGATCTGCTGCGCCGCTGCTTCCCCCAGCTGGACGGCCTCGGAGCGCCGTCCGCTGATCGTCTGCGTCAACGTCTGGCCGTCATCCTCGTCATGGAAGAATCCTGTCAGGGTCAGTTGATCCCCATTGATTTCTGCATATGCTGCGACCGGGAGACTGCAGCCGCCGTCCAGCGTCCGGACAAAGCTGCGTTCCGCCAAGGCTGCGTCCCAAGCCTGATGATCATGGAAAATGTTCAGGCATGCAGGGTCAAAATCTGATCGAGCCTGTACGGCAAGAATGCCTTGGCCGCAAGCGGGTATCATTTCCTCAACACTGAAAACTCTGCTGACACGGTGCTCGAGGCCCAATCGCCGGATGCCGGCATAGGCCAGGACGAGTGCTGCATAGTCACCTCGATCCAGTTTTGCCAAACGGGTCTGGATATTGCCGCGAACCGGCGCTGTCTCCATGTCCGGAAAGAGCGATCCAAGCTGGATCCGCCGGCGGGCGCTCGAGCAGCCAATGGGCAAGTTCGGATCCAGCGTGTCGCAGTTGGCTGGAAGAATCAGGACATCGCGAGGATCTTCGCGCCGGGACATGGCAATGATCGGCAATTGCGGGTTGTTTTCCATTGGCATGTCCTTGAGGCTGTGCACGGTAATGTCTGCTCGATCGTCAAGCAATGCCCGGTCCAGCTCTTTGACAAACAAGCCCTTGCCCCCGATTTTGTCCAGCGTCTGGTCAAGAATCAGGTCACCGGTTGTTTTCATGGTGATCAATTCCAGCTCCAGCTCAGGATTTTCTGCCTGCAATGCAGACATGACCAGTCTGGACTGGATGACGGCCAGCTGGCTATCGCGGCTGGCCACACGAATTTTCCTCGGTTGCATCATTTGCGTGTCGCCTCTCTTTCTTCGATGGCTGCGATCAGGTCGTCCAGGTTCAAGCCCTGTTCAACTGATGGCCGGCCAATGACAACCAGCATGGCGCCAGCAGCCTTGGCTGCTGCGGCTTTTTTAGCAAAGCCCCCGATTTCGCCCGAGTTCTTCGTCAGCATGAATCGGCACTGGCATTGAACCAGCATGGCTTTATTAAGATCTAATGAAAATGGGCCTTGCATGGCGATGATGTTTTTGCCCGGCAAGCCCAGCGCTTTGCAGACTTCGATCGCTTGAGCATCTGGCAGCAACCGGACAATGACACGGCTGGCAAAGTCCGGTAAAAGACTGAGCTGAGCAAGATGCTTGGTACCGATCGCGGCCAGGATCTTGCCCGGTTGCTGGCTCAAGTACTCCACAGCGGCATCAACATCTGGCAGGACAATCATCTCGCCGTCGCAATGGCCGGCCGGCCGAACCAGGCGTAAACATGGGACCATCGATTGGGCAGCAGCTTCCCGGATCGTTTCGCTGGCCAGGACGGCATATGGATGGGTTGCATCAACGATCAAGCTGTAATTCTGCCGCTTGATCAGGTCCACCATTTCTTGTGCGTTCAAGCGGCAGACATAAACAGTCTGTGCTTGCTGCTGTTTTTCGACCACTTCGCGCCCATACTCAGTCGCGACTGACAGGTCGGCTTTAAATCCCCGTTTGGCCAATGCATCGAAAAGCAGGCGGCCTTCGGTCGTACCGCCAAAAATCAAGACCTTCTCCTGGTGTTCCGAACCGGTCATCTTCATACGTCACGATAACCGCGTGGTGTGACCAGGCGGCCATTGATCACTCGCGACTGGCTGTTGCCGACAAAGACCGTTGTGAACATATCCACCGTCTGATGCTGAAGTTCTGCCAACGTACACAGGGTCATGCTTTGGCCATCCCGGCCAATTTGCCTGACGTAGCCACAGCATGTGTCCGGTGATTTGAACTGCAGTAGATGGCCACAGGCTTCACACAGGTAATAGCCTCGTTTCTGGCTGGAAGGGTTGTAGAGGCAAATCGCAAAATCTGCTTCAGCAGCCAGACGGAGCCGTTTGACGATGATTTCCCAGGGTGTGAGCAGGTCACTCAAGCTGATCACTGCAAAGTCGTGGCCTAGCGGAGCACCCAAGACCGCAGCGCCTGAACTGGCAGCCGTTACCCCGGCAACAACATCAATCTGAATTTCCGGGTGTTCCGCAGCCACTTCCATCATGACTCCGGCCATACCATATATCCCGGCGTCCCCGCTACAAACCAGGGCGACCGAATGGCCTTCGAGTGCATGATCCAGCACCATCCGGCAGCGATCGACTTCTTTTTTCATCGGTGTCGACAGAACGGTCTTGCCAACGGTCACCTCGGCGATCAGTCCGACATACAGGTCGTACCCCACGATCACTTCACTCTCTGCGAGGGCTTGGCGTGCTGCGGCAGTCAGCATGGCTGGCGTACCCGGGCCGATTCCGACAACGCTGATCTTACTGGTTTTTTCTATTTTGCTCATATTGTCACAAATGCCCGGTATTGTTTCCACCGGGTGAATTCCCCATTATATTTTCCGATGATGGCATCGATCTCCATCAATTGGCGTGTATGATCTGCAATCACCTCCGCCTTGGCGATCGAGTCAATATCCTTCAAGGAAACACCGGGCAATTCAGCAATGCGCTTGTCGATATCCCGCGGAACGGCAAGGTCGATCAGCAGGCCAGGACGGAGCGGCAGATTGACAAACGCTTCATAGGTCAACGTATGATGCGGACTGTTGGTCGCACTGACGACCGCTTCAAAGTCTCCTAGATCTTCATATCGACAGGCATAATCCCGGATGTTCACCCCCGCTGGAATATCGGTCGATTTAGCACAGTGATGCCGCCGGGTCATGGCCACAGAATAGCCATGCTTGACCAGTTCGCAGGCCACCATTCGGCCGACCTGGCCGCTGCCAATCACCAAGACGGATTTGACTGGCGCTATCTGGGTGCGGTGGAGATTCAACACGTGAAGGGTCTTTTCGGCAACCGATCGATCGGCATTGGAAAAGCGTACCGTAGTCTTGATTTTTTTTGCTGCGGTAACCGCGGTCCGGAATAGCACTTCCAGATTGTGGTCTGTCACCAGGTTTTCCCGGGCAAAAGCAATCGCCGTCTTGACTTGGGTGATGATCTGGTCTTCCCCCCAAATCTGGGATTTCACCCCGCAGGCCAGTCTGCAAAGATGCCAGAAGACTTCATCCCCCCGGCGGACTCTGTGCAAGTACTGGAATAGGGTGATGTCCGCACCCATCAGTCGGCAGAGAAGCTCGAAAGGATTGATTTCGACTTCATCGGTGCATGAAAGGTACAGCTCCGTTCGATTGCATGTCGAAAGGATGACCGCACCCTTGATATTCGGTTCTTGTTTCAGTCGTTCATAGAGCTGGCTTTGGGCGGACTGGGTGAAGAAAAAGCACGATCTGGTGTCGATGTCCGCCAGTGAATAGTCGATACCCGCCATCATGATGTTCAAAATATACACCGCCATTCTTTGCTCGCCAGAGCACATGTCATGCCGTTCTGGATCTGTTTGCTCAAGATCATCTGACCGCTGCTAGCCAGGATGGCGCTGCGCTCGCAGACATTATCCACGCCAGTCACCGACCGGACAAAGGTCGATGTCTGGAAATCTCCCTTTGCAGCCTGCAGGTCGTCAGGTGAATAGGTGATCAATGAAAGTTTGAATTTATCGCAAAAGGCCAGGATGCAGGGTTCGTCCTTTTTAAGAGCGATGGAGGCCATGCAGGCGACAGCTTCAAGCGCGATCATTCGGGAGGCCAGGATGGCCAGGATAAAATCTTCAAATTGTGCGGGGTCAGTGCCTTTGCGACAACCGACTCCGATCGTGATGGTCTTGGGGATGACCTGCAGCGTCAACGCAAACGGTTCCTGGCCGATCGTCTGGGAAACCCAGATGCCTGCAGCAGAAATTGCTCCACGAGCAGCATCATCTGCTAAAAGAGATGGCACCACAAGGCCTTCCGGCAGTTCACCTTCGATCGGGAAATCAGATAGCAGGCCAACCGGTTCATGGGCCAGAATACGGCTCGAAACTGCCTTGATCCGGGTGATGTCGCGAATGGCGCAGTTGTTCTGCCGGCTCCAGACATCGACCGCAAACCGGTTATGCAAGTCAGTTGCCGTGGTGATCACAGGCGTTGCATTCAGCGCATGAGCCACTTGCAGCGCCAGCTGATTGGCCCCGCCCAGATGCCCGGAGAGAATCGGGATCACGTATCGACCAGTTTCGTCGAGAACCAGGACCGCAGGGTCCTGCGATTTGTCGCGCAGCAAAGGAGCAATCAGTCGCACCGCGATCGCGGCTGCGCCAATGAAAACCAGCAAGTCGCTGGCACGGAATTGATCCGCCACAAAAATGCGCGCCGAAGACAGCGATGGATCATGCCGCACAGGATCAAGCCCCAGGATCTTTGTCTGAAGCAAGCGATCGGCCAAGTTTTCACCGATTTGGGTAAAGGCAAGAATACTGGTCCTCATGGTTGAACCTGAGGTGTTGGCTGATTGAACTCGGCCTGACGGAACTCATGCGTGAAAAATGGATCGTAGAGCAAACTCCGATCATACGTATCGCCGAGAAAGTGACCGACAAGGATCAGGGCCGTTTTGCTGATGGCGTTGTCGCGCGCAGCTGCTGGCAATCCTGCTACCGTGGTGCGCACAACTTTTTGTTCCGGCCACGTGGCCTTATAAACGATTGCTGCCGGTGTCGCCGGGTCATAGCCGCCACTGATCAGCTCCAAGCTCAGGTCTTCGAGCAAACCGGTCGACAGGAAGATCACCATGGTCGACTGGTGGGCCGCCAGGCAGGCGATTGACTCCCGCGCAGGAACCGGTGTCCGGCCAGACATCCGTGTCAGGATCACGGTCTGGCTGACATTCGGCAAGGTGAGTTCCGCTTCAAGGGCAGCAGCAGCACCACAGAATGAACTCACCCCGGGAATGACCTCATAAGCCAGATCAAGCTTGTCAAGGGCATCCATCTGCTCGCGGATCGCACCATAGATGCTGGGGTCGCCTGTATGGAGGCGGACTATGTCCTGGCCTTTGCTCGAAGCGGCGGCCATCTTGGCGATGACATCCTCGAGGGTCATCGCCGCACTGTTCAGGATCTCGCAACCGGGATGGGTCCAAGCCAGCAATTCCGGATTGACCAGGGATCCCGCGTAGATCACAACATCAGTTTGTGCCAGCATTTTCTGCCCACGAACGGTGATCAGGTCAGGTGCTCCAGGGCCAGCACCAATAAAATGAATCATAGGTTTGCCTCCTTGACAATGACTACAGAAAAATAGCTGGCCTGATCGTCCAGTGTATCGAGATTACAATGGACCTTCTCATCACGCATACCACAACGTTCAACCGCCTGGGCAATCTTGCTCTGCTTTTTCAAGGCCTTTTTGATGTGGCTGATATTCTTGCCCGCTTTCATCAAAACCTGGGTTCCCGTCGCGTGGAGCGCCTGCTCAACTGATTCGCGGGTCGCCGGGACAATATGCAGCGACTGACTTGCTTCACAGAGTGGCTGGTTCAATCGGGCCGCCACAGCACAGAACGATGGGACACCCGGAATCATTTGCGTATCGTAACCGAGCTCGGTCAGTTGCCTTTGGATGTAAATTGCCGTTGAATAAATAGCCGGATCGCCCAGCGTCAGAAAGGCGACATCCAGACCTTGATCCAGAAACGCGGCCAGTTTTTTTGCATTTGAACGATGGTAGCGATCGATCACTGCCTGATCTCTGATCATTGGCGAATCGCAACAGACGATTATCTTGCCATCGGCGAGTTCCCCGGCGATCCCCAGGACTACATTCTCGGAGCCCTGGCTGTCTGGCACAGCGATCACTTCGCAAGTATTGATGATCGAAATTGCTTTGCGAGTCATCAACTCCGGATCGCCGGGACCCATCCCAACGCTGTAAAAAACACCCTTCATTCTTGTCCTCCCTGGCTCAGATCAATGGGCTGAGCCTCTGCTGCCCATTTTCCTGAAGTTAGTTTCCCAATCAAGCGCGCTGCACCAGCCGTTTGAGCCATCAGATGGTCTTCTGCTGAAAACAGAACCACTTCCACAGTCAGGTTTTGTCGAGCACGCATTTGACAGTGATGTTTGACTTTTTCCGCAACGGACTCGAACACGGGCTTGGCCAGATGGTTTTGAAGCAGAATGTCAATGGCCTCCCGGGTTGTCAGGCACGACATAATTGTGGTTATGATCGGCCGATCTGCCCCGGCCAGAGCGGCATGAGCGGCCAGGATCTCCATCCGCGCATCAGCGATCAGCGAGTGCGTATTCATGCTGCCCCCGGCAATCTTGACCAATTTTCCGATATGGCCGACCAGCAGCACCTCACGAAAATCCTTTTCGACCAGGTAGTCAAGCGTCTCACCGACGAAATTGCCGATTTTCACACCCGCGTCGACATCCATAACCAATTCCGTAAGACAAAACGCTCGACCGTAATTTCCGGGTGTCAGCAAAATGGTTTCGGGATTAGAGCAACTGGCTTGGTTCACCAGAACGTGGATCGTTTCAATCAGAGCTTTCTCGCTCATGGGCTCAACAATACCTGTTGTTCCGAGGATCGAGATCCCACCGACAATACCCAGCCGAGGATTGAACGTCTTTCGGGAGATTCCCTCCCCGCCCGGTGCAGCAATGCTGATTTGAAGACCTTCTTCATAGCCATGACGTTGGCAGATCTGCTTTGCATGTTCGAGAATCATCCGGCGGGGTACGGGATTGATCGCAGGCTCTCCGACCGCACAAGCCAACCCGGGTCTTGTCACGATGCCGATTCCAGGGCCAGCCGTTAAAACCAGATCGTCATCCGAACGCCGGACAGTCGCTTCGATCACCAGTCCGTGCGTCACATCTGGGTCATCGCCAGCATCCTTTCGAACCCCACACCGCGCGAACTCACCATCAAATTCTATTATTTCAATCGGGAAAGACACGGTTGACCCTTCAGGCAAGGTCACACCAATATTGTCGACCGGATACCCCCCCAACAAAGTCTCACACGCTGCTGCAACCGCAGCGGATGCGCACGTTCCCGTCGTAAACCCCGATCGCAGCCGTTTGGCTTTGCGGATAGTCGTTTCAGTTCCGGCACTTAGCGGCCGGATATTATCCTCAATAGAATTCTCTTTAATAGAATTTTTTCCCGTCGAATTTTCCCTGACGCAATCGACAATACTACGTCGAGCTTGCGCGATCGTGGCGGCATGACCATCAACCGGCAGACCGTCTTGATGAGCCAGAATGCCCATAAGATGGGCGATCCGCGGTAAACGCAAGGCGTGGCGACGCAAGAATTCGGCCTGGACGATGAGTTCTCTGACGGCCCCACTAAAGACCACCCGGCCATGATCGAGCAAACAAGCCATATCGCAATATAGGGCAACCAAGTCGATATCATGGGTCGCCAGGATCACAGTCAATCCGTTCTCCTGTTTCAGTCGGTCTATGAGTTTGAACATCTCGCTGATCCCTGCAGGATCAAGCCCAGCAGTCGGTTCATCGAGGATCAGGATTTCCGGACGCATAGCCAGAACACCCGCGAGCGCGACCCGTTTCTTCTGGCCGAAGCTCAGAGCATGGGTCGGTTTGTGCGCGTATTCGCTGATGCCCAGTTGATTGATCACCGCTTCGATCCGCGTCCGAACCTCTGATTCCGGCAGGCCAAGATTCAGCAAGCCGAATGCGATATCATCCGCAACATTCGCGGAGAAGATTTGGTCATTGGGGTCTTGGAAAACAATTCCGACATGTTTGCGCAAAGCTTGGGTGGCCTGCGGGGTTCGTTCGACCGGATGGCCCTGCCAAAGCAATTCACCAGCTGAAGGCAAAAGTACGCCGTTGAGATTCAGGAAAAGCGTCGACTTACCTGCCCCGTTGCCGCCGAGAACCGCCAAAGTCTGGCCTTGGGAAATAGACAAGCTGACCGAATCCAGTGCTAGGTCCTGATGTGAATAGGCATAACATAGATTACGCACTTCCAGCAAAACGTTCATTAAATCAGCCGTCCTTCCAACCAGGCAAGTCCCAGCAGTGCAAGGCTGCCGAGCAGCGCGGCTCGGACCATGTCTGGCCGTTTTTCATAACTTCGGGATAGGACTGGCAAAACGCCTGTGTAGCCGCGTGCGGTCATAGCCGCATAGATGCGGTCGCAGCGCAGATAAGTACGCAGAAAGAGCTGACCAATCAATTCGCCCGCCATTTTCATGGCTGATTGAATATTACGGCCGCCGAGGCGACTAACTTGAGCCTTTCTCAACCTGCCAGACTCCTCAAGCAAGACGAAAATATAGCGATAGACTAATTCCATGAGTGAGATCAGCAGGATCGGGCAATGCCATCGCCGCAGCAAGGCTAAAAAATCCGGCAGGGGGGTCGTCAGCATGACGAAGTAGACGCAGCTCGTACCTGCCAGGGCCCGCAAAAAAATGTTCAGGGCATCGGTCAATGACGAAGGGCTTATCCCGATGGCAAAACGTCCGAGCGGCAACCCGAACAGAATGGTCTGATCTGACGGATACACCTGAACCAAGATTGTTACGACGCCCATCAACAAGAACCCGAATGGAAGCATCTGGAGTCTGGCATATTGGCGATAGGACAGAGCGCTATAACGAACAGTCAGGACGAGCATAACCAGCATTGTCACGAGGTAAACTAAAAGCGAACGGGCTGTCAGGCAGACGATGAAAGGAAACCCTGCAACGAGTATTTTCGTCGCAGGATCCAGATGGGCCAGTTGGGATTGGTATGCCTTTTCAACCAAGTTCAACATCTTTGCACACTCAAGAGGATTTGTCTGCTTGAGGCGATTGTCCTGGGGACGACTGTTTCGGGGCGGTCAGGCGACCAAAAACAAATCCCAGGCCTCCAGCGCCAAGCGCGGCTTGGAAGGCAAATAACAGAGATTCGATTTCACTGCCTGGCAGTTGAACCAGCGGTAAAATCCAAGGTTGGTAGTCAGGGTCGATTTGCGCCACAACATCGATGGCCTGGCTATCGGTACCTCCATACTCCGGTGATGATCTGAGCAGCAAAGGCAGCGCAATGATCAGTAGGGCCGTCACGATCAGGACTGTATTCAACCTGTTATTCCGCATGATCAATTCCTTCCCTTAACTAATGACCTGGCGTTCACGAAGAAGTCGATCATCGTGACTGGTGATGACATTGAAAACGACAACGGATACCAGGCCTTCGACAATGGCCAACGGTATCTGCGTTAACGCGAAAAGTCCGAGGAATTTTACGATCGAGAGACCGATGTTGCCTTGGTCCGGATGAGCCATTCCCAGTTGCACTGCAGTTGTCACGTAAGTCAGGATGTCCCCCAAGAAGGCCGCAATAAAAATGGCCAGACCCGGCGTCGTACCCATGAGCCGTGTCAGACGGTAAACCAGATAAGCCACTATCGGACCTATAATACCCATGGAAAACAGATTAGCCCCAAGGGTTGTCAATCCACCATGAGCTAGCAACAGGGCTTGGAAGAGCAAGACGATGAGACTGATGATCGACATGGCCAATGGACCGAACAGGACTGCCCCCAACCCCACACCGGTCGGATGAGAACAACTGCCTGTCACAGATGGAATTTTCAAGGCTGACATGACGAATACAAATGCACCACTCAGGGCCAGGAGAACAAGGTTTTTAGGATCGGCTGTTATGTTGCGCTGGATGGTGAAGAATCCTGCTGTCAGGAAAGGCAGGCAGATCAAACCCCAGGCCAAGGCCCAGGCAGGGGGCAGGAATCCTTCAGAAATATGCATCGCTTGGACCGGGAGGTTGAACATGAAAACAATAGCGATCAGGACTGCACCAGAGACGACCTTCTTTTCGAATTGCACTTTCATAGCCCCCTTAAAATAAAACGACCCCGGCTTCGCAAGGTGCCAGAGTCATAACATTGGATAAAAGATCGGTCAAAAGGGCGGTCAGCCATTTCGAAGTCTTTCGTCCAATACCACTTTTCTGGTTCCACGCAGAAAGATGTATTCCTATATAAGCAAAGGCAGGTCTTCTGGCTGGACATCAACGCCTGCTTCCACCTTCCCAGCGCATGCGCCAGTGGTATACAGAAGCCGCTCCGTCTTTACAGCAACGGGACTTGCGCGGGATTTGCACCCGACTTCCCTTTTCACATGACTGCGTCAACAATCATGAACCTTTGCCGATGAGGCTACTAGCGGTTATTATAAGTCGGTTATAAAGAACGATCATTAGAGATTTGCATGAATTTTTGTCACTATCTTGTCAACATGGATGATCGAGGATCATAGGCATCGACCCCGGCCTGCTCAAAGGTCGCGACCTCTCGAAAAGCTGTGACAGCATGGTCAAACAAGCCAAATGCCACGCAACAGCCCGTACCTTCACCGAGTCTCAGGCCACAGTGCAAATAGGCTTGTAGGTTCAACTCATTCAAGACCCGCTCGCCCGCTTGTTCAGCAGACTGATGGGAGGCGAACAGATAATCGCGTACGGCTGGACACAACTTGACTGCAACCAGAGCTGCCACAGAGGCAATAAAACCATCAATGACCGCGGGCAGCCTATTGGCTGCACAACCCAGATAAAATCCAGCCATGCTAGCCAAATCCAGCCCGCCAACTTTTTGCAGAACATCAATTGGATCATTGGAATCCGGTGTATTGATCCGGATTCCCTGCTCTATCACGGCAATTTTGCGAATCAGCTGATCATCCGTCAAACCAGCCCCCCGCCCCGTTACATCCTTTGGTTCCACACCAAGCAAAACAGATAATACTGCACTGCTAGTCGTTGTATTGCCAATCCCCATTTCACCTGCCCCTACAAGATCATACCCTTGATTTTTCAGCCAGGCAGCTTGGTCATATCCAATCTGGATGGCCTGCAGGGTTTCTGTTCGCTGCATAGCAGGTCCGGTTGACAAATCGGCTGTTCCCTGCCGGATTCTGCGATCAAGAACCCCAGGAATACGACCTTCCTGGTTGATTCCCACATCGACCGGGAAGATGTCTACACCTGCCACACGGGCAAAAGCATTTATGGTCGCAATTCCACGCGTGAAATTAAAGGTGACTTGGGCGGTTATTTCCTGACCACATTGGGTTACGCCCTGACAGACAACTCCATTATCGGCTGCAAAAATCGCGATGGCTTTCCGCCTGACGATCGGCCTATCATTACCCTGGATACCCGCTAGTTGAGTCACTAAATCTTCAAGAGAGCCTAAACTTAAGAGGGGCTTGCAAAGTTGCAACCAACGGTGTCTGGCCTTTAGCATGGCTTGCTCATCGAGTGGCCGGATGGATGAACATAAAGAAACAATTTCAGGGAAAAGCATCGAGCTGTCCTACTTTCAATTTGTAAAGACCATCAGGCAGAATATTCCCTGTCATTTTAGCTATTTAGGAAGAGCTTGGAATCAATCAGAGCTGCTACATTTTAACAATATTTTATCAACTTGAAATCAGGTCTCATAATTACCTATATTGAATTATTGAGACGCCGATTAAACAATATACAATTATGATCGTTTTTGGTATAATCTGGCAATGGAAGATTTAAAAAACAATGCCAGGAACCTATCTCAAGCTGAACAATATCAGATTCGGAAGAATATCGTCCGTCTGATGAAAAAGGCAACAAACCTGACGAGATTGCAGCCATGCTTGACGTCAGCAGGAGCCTGGTCTATGCAACCAAGAAAGCCTACGATGAGAAAGGCATCGAAGGAATCAAACCCGGGAAGCGTGGCCGCAGACACGGTGATAAAAGGACTCTCACGCCTGACCAGGAACGGGCAATCATGCAGACGATTGTTGATAAAAATCCTGAGCAACTGAAGCTCAAATGCTGCTTGTGGACACGCAAGGCCATCCGCGACTACATCCTGCGAGAGTACAAGATCGATATGCCGTTAAGCACACTTGGCTATTATTTAGACCGCTGGGGATTCAGCATCCAGAGACCGATCAAGCGTGCGAACAAGCAGGATGCTGCCCGTGTGAAGGCTTGGATGGAGCAGGAATACCCTGCCATTGCCGAAAAAGCCAAGGTAGAGAACGCCGAAATCTACTGGGGAGATGAGACCGCTCTCCAAAATACGGCCAATTATATCAAAGGCTATGCACCCATTGGAAAAACGCCTGTTTTGAAAGTAGAAGCCAAGAAGCTGAAACTGAACATGCTGTCAGCAATCTCAAACAAGGGCAAGCTGCGGTTCACGATCACTAAAGAGTCCGTCAATGCTGATATACTGATCGACTTCATGAAGCGGTTGATCAAAGATACAGGACGAAAAGTGTTGTTGATCCTGGACAATCTTCGGGTCCATCACGCCAAGAAGGTTGCAGCATGGCTGGAAGAACACCGGCAGGAAATCGAGCTGTTCTATCTGCCGCCATATTCACCGGAATATAATCCCGATGAATATTTGAACAGTGATTTGAAACGCGAAATGAGCAAAAAGCCTATCCCGAAGTCAGAGAAAGAACTGAGCAGTAATGCCCGGTCCGTTCTGAAGAAGATTCAAATGAATCCCAAAAAGGTCATCAGCTTTTTGGTTCGAAGTTCACAAAATATGCGATAGCATAATCCGATATTTAATCGGCAGAGCAATAGTTATCTTGTATTGGATAAAATATTTGTCATGCATTAATGCCTAATAACACGCCCGCGAAAGTTGTTTCACTGATTTCTATGTTCCCAATGGAGAGGTCATTTCAGTATCAATGAGATAAAAACAGTATTAATTTTCCCTGTCATTAAACTTCAAACTTATTTCTTGATGTTTATTTGATGTTTGTCGCCATTAGTAAGTTGCTTAAATCATTCGAAATCACCTTTAACAAAATGCTTGAAACTCGCAATAACCGGCATTCACCATCGATAACACACATTATAATAGTTAATAATCACACTTCCTAAACCGCAGGCCGGAGGTTCGAATCCTCTCGCGATCACCA
>DIGA01000055.1 GCA_002419365.1 Mageeibacillus sp. UBA5734
TCACGGTAATAAGCAAAGAGCCCCCTTGCACGGGGCATTGCTAACACATCGCATTCCATGCTAGAATAGATCGCCTGAACGCATAGGACGATTTGGCTCGATTCGGGCGAAGTCGTCTTTTTTTCATACTCAAGGAGGTCCCTATGAAAAAGGCCTATCTGATCCTCGAAGACGGCAGTGTTTTCCCGGGCGAGCGCTTTGGCTCACCACGCGAAGTGATTTGCGAGATGGTATTCAACACCGGCTTGACGGGCTATCTCGAATTGCTGACAGATGCCTCTTACGCCGGCCAGGGGATCGTGATGTCCTCGCCGATCATCGGTAATTACGGCGTTTTCACCGAACAGAGTGAGTCAGACCGGCCTTGGGCTGACGCGCTGATCGTTCGTGACTTGACCCACATCATCGGTGACGCCCGCGATGCGGAAGATCTCAACGATTATCTGGTTCGCCACGACATCCCCGCGATCAGTGGCGTCGACACCCGGACCCTGACCCTGACCCTGCGGGAAAAGGGCACCATGAATGGCATGATCACGGCTGGTGAGGACTACAACCTGGCGGACTGCCTCAAGCGGATCCACGCCCATACCAACCACTGCCCTGTCGCCCGGGTCAGTCGTAAAACCGCCAAAACCTATCCAGCAGGTTCTTTCGGCCGCATCAACCGCGAGCCTGGCATGAGCCTCCCGGCGGACGCCCTCAACGAGATTCCCTTCGAGGTCGATGCAGCCATCCCGGCGAAATACCGCATCGCCATGCTCGACTTCGGCCTCAAGCAGAACATTGTCTGGAACTTGACCCAGCGCGGCTGTGAAGTCACGGTCTATCCCTGGGACACTCCAGCTGCCACCATCCTCGCAGCCAAGCCAGATGGCATCATGCTGTCGAACGGACCCGGCGACCCAGTCGACTGTGACCCGATTTTGCCCAATATCCGCGCCCTGTATGAGTCCGGCGTGGTCGTCTTTGGCATTTGCCTGGGCCATCAGCTGGTCGCCCTGGCAACCGGTGCCAAGACAAGAAAACTTAAATATGGTCATCGCGGTATCAATCATCCGGTCAAGGACCTCGCGGCGGACCGTGTTTACATCACGTCGCAGAACCATGGCTATGTCGTCATCGACGATACGGTCGATCCGGCGATTGCCACCGTCAGCCACATTCATGTCAATGATGGTTCCAACGAAGGCCTGCGCTATACGAAATACCCGGTCGCGACCGTCCAATACCACCCGGAAGGTGCCCCAGGCCCGCAGGATTCGGAATACCTGTTTGACGAATTCCTGTCCCGGATCGACCAGCTGCGCGGCCGCGCCTGAGCGCTGACCATGCCTGGCTTGTTCCGGTCCCGCCTGACCTTTCGTGAACGCGCGCGCGCCAGCCTGGCTATCCAGACGGGCCGCGCGCTTACTTTTCTCCTGCGCAGTCTCGGCCGAGGTGCAACCGCCCTGCCAGGGAAGGCAGCCCTGGCCGTGGACCCGTTGCTTTTGAAACGCCTCACAGCCGGCCGGACCGTCTATCTGGTCACGGGCACCAATGGCAAAACCACGACGGTACGGATCCTCTGCTCGATCCTGGAAGCACTCGGCACGCCGGTGATCACCAATCCGTCTGGCGCCAATCTGGATTCAGGCCTGACCACCACCCTGCTCGACCACTTGCCTCTGCTGCGCCAGAAAACAACCGGCGAGAACGACGTGGCGATCGTCTTCGAAATTGATGAAGCTTTCTTTGCCAAGCTAGCTGCTTCTCTGGGTCCGAGCATCTGCGTGGTGACCAATTTTTTCCGTGACCAGTTGGACCGTTATGGCGAACTGGCCCACACCCGGGATCTGATCGCCAAAGGTCTGGCTGACAGTTCCGCCCGGGTGGTTCTGTGTGCCGATGACTCCCTGTGCGCTTCCCTGTCCCGTGGTCGCGAGGATCAATGCCTCTTTTTCGGCTTGGACCAGCAAGCGATGCAGGATGGACCTTCCGGCGCCGTCACAGAATCTGCCTTCTGCACCTTCTGCGGTACCCGCTACCAGTACCAGGCCCATGCCTATGGCCATCTCGGCCATTTCACCTGTCCGGATTGCGGTTTCACCCGGCCGCAGCCTGACCTGTCCTTTGCCCCTGCGGCGCCACTGTCCCATGAAACGCAGACCAGACCCGATGAAAAAAGCGAACCCCAGACCTTGCGCTTCCAATACCACGGGCAAACAATCCTTGCCGAGCTGGCGATCCCCGGCTTGCACAATGGGTACAACGCCTCGGCTGCCTTGCTGGCAGCCATTGCCGGTGGACAGCCCTTCGCCCCAGCTGCTGGAGCGATGGGCCAGGCCCGCGCAGCTTTTGGCCGGATGGAGCGATTCGCGGTAGGCGAGCGCGAAGTCTGCCTGATCCTGGTCAAAAATCCAGTCGGCATGGACCGGGCACTCGATTTTGTCAGCCAAGCCAAGGATTTTGGGGCAGCCATGTTGCTGCTAAATGCCAATGATCCGGATGGCCGGGATGTGTCCTGGATCTGGGATGTTGATTTTGAGACCCATCTGCTGCCTGGCCGGCTGGGCCTATCTGGCATCCGGGCAGCAGACCTGGCCCTGCGCCTGAATTATGCCGGCAAGATTGCCAGCGAGCTCGAGGTCGACTCAGACACTCTGGCTTTGTTCGACCGCCAGCTCGCCCTGTGTCCGCCAGGCACTTGCCTCTATGTGTTGCCCAATTACACGGCGATGCTCGACCTGAGGGCCAGTCTTGCCAAGCGCTATCAGTTGCGCGAATTCTGGCGCAAAGGAGGCTAACCCGCATGGAACTGAGAATCTGTCACTTGTACCCTGATTTGCTCAACCTTTACGGCGACCGTGGCAACCTGATCACGCTCCGGCAGCGCTGCCAGTGGCGCGGAATCGATTGCACGATCACACCTGTCAGCCTGGGCGATTCATTTGCTGCCAGTGACTATGACCTGGTTTTCATGGGTGGTGGCCAGGATTACGAGCAAAATCTTCTCTACGAAGATCTGATCGAACAAAAAGGTGATGCCATCCGGGCGGCGGTCGAGGATGGCCTGGTGTTCCTGTGCATTTGCGGCGGGTACCAGCTGATGGGGCGCTACTATGAGGAGCAGGATGGCCACCGGATCGACGGCCTCGGTGCGATCGATGTCCGCACCATTGGCCGCCCGGATCGCCTGATCGGCAACACCATCCATGAGGCAGCCTGGCTCTCTGGACAAGGCCGTGATCCGGTCCTGGTGGGCTTTGAAAACCATTCTGGCCGCACCTATCTGGGGTCCGGTGTCCGGCCTCTGGCCACGGTCCGCAAAGGCGGAGGCAATAACGGCGACGACAAGACAGAGGGTGCAATTTACAAGAACGTCTATTGCACGTACTCCCATGGGTCTTTTTTACCAAAAAATCCGGCCATGGCCGACCATTTGATTGAAACCGCTTTGAAAAGGCGTTATCCTGAATGTAAAGAGCTCTCGCCCCTGGATGACCAGTTGGCTGAAAATGCAAGAAAGTATCTTATAAATTGCAATTGCTGAGGTGAGAATCCTTGACAGGACAACCCGTCCGCGGATACAATAACCCTTGTTTAAAACGAGCAATGGCGCTCATCCGGCAGGATTTCCCGTCTGCCGGGGGCGCTTTTTTTGTTTGATTGCCAGCCTGTTGATTTGCACACCGGCCTGGACCCCGGGCCATCTAGTTTGCACGAGCCAAAGGAGGTACCTGCAATGAGCCTATACACCCGCGAGGACATTTTCCGCATCGTCAAAGAGCAGGATGTCCGCTTCATCCGCCTGCAATTCACCGACATTTTCGGCACCATGAAAAATGTCTCGATCAGCTCGAGCCAGCTGGACAAGGCCCTCGATGGCATCTGCATGTTTGATGGCTCCGCGATCGAAGGCTTCACCCGGGTCGAGGAATCCGACATGTACCTGGAACCTGACCTGGACTCGTTCCTGATCTTCCCCTGGCGGCCGCAGCAAGGCAAAGTGGCCCGCTTGGTCTGTGATCTTAAGACGCTCGAAGGCAAGACCTTTGCCGGCGACCCACGCCAGATCCTCAGAAAAGTTGTCCGCCAGGCCGAAGAGATGGGTTACATCTTCAACGTGGGTCCGGAGTGCGAATTTTTCCTGTTCAACACCGATGACCAGGGCAATCCCACCACCCAGACCAACGACACCGGTTCCTATTTCGATCTCGAACCGCTCGGCCAAGGCGAAGATGTCCGGCGGGAAATTGTCCTGGCCCTGGAGGAAATGGGCTTTGAAGTCGAAGCCTCGCATCATGAGGTTGCCCCCGGCCAGCATGAAATCGACTTCCGCTTTGATGAAGCGGTTGCTGCAGCCGACCGCCTGATGACGTTCAAGCAAGCGGTCAAAACAATCGCCCGGCGTTATGGCATGCACGCGACCTTCATGCCCAAACCCATCGCCAAAGTCAGCGGCTCTGGCTTGCACACCAACATGTCGCTGTTCCAGAACGGCGTCAATGTGCTGCATGACCCCTCCGATCCGGAAGGCTTGTCCAAGATCGCGCGTTATTTTATCGGGGGACTGCTGGAGCACATGCGCGGCATCACGGCAATTGCCAATCCGCTGGTCAACTCCTACAAGCGCTTTGTACCCGGATTTGAAGCGCCCTGCAACATCTCCTGGTCGCTGCACAACAGAAGTCCGCTGATCCGCATCCCGGCTATCCGCGGAGAAAACACCCGCATTGAGCTCAGAAGCCCTGACCCGGCCAGCAACCCTTACCTGCTGTTTGCTGCCTGTCTCGCCGCTGGTCTCGATGGCATCCGCCGCCAGCTCGACCCGGGCCCCTCGCTCAATACCAATTTTTACGCCATGAATGCCGAAGAACGCGCAGCCCGCAAAATCAAGGACCTGCCCATGAGTCTGCAGGAGGCTCTCGACGAGCTGGAAAAAGATACGCTCATGCACGACGTCCTGGGTGAACATGTGATGGAAAAATACATCGCATCCAAGCGCAAGGAGTGGGGCGATTATCGCAAAGTGGTCACCCAGTGGGAAATCGACCAGTACCTGCGCCAGTATTGACTATTTGAAACAGGGGTCCTGAACCCGCTACCAGAATAAGTTCCTCAAGAAAGGGGGTGCCGCTTCGTGCGCAGTGTGATCATTGCCCATCCCGACCATGACATGGCCGGCAAATTGCACCAGCTGCTGCGCAGCCGCGGCCTTCCTGTCCTGGGTGTTGCCACCAGCGGCGCGCATGTCCTGCAACAAGCCGCCCACTGTGACGAGGGTGGCGTGGTCATCTGCCCATTCCGGCTCCACGATATGTCGGCCAATGAAATCCGCCGCCTGCTCGATCCAGCCAGTGACCTGCTGGTCCTGGTCAATGCCAGCCAGATCAGCCAAGTATACGGCGCAGGGATCTACACCCTGGTCCAGCCTTTTTCCGGCCAGGATATCCTCGATGCTGCCAGTGGCCTGCTCGAGCACCAGCTGCCGCAGATCCTGCAACAGCCGACGGAAGAATTGCGCTACGGACAGCCTCAGGTCAGTTCATCTGCCCAGGATAAAACGGCAACGAACCGCAGCAGCGAGGAGCAACAGATCCTCGAGCGCGCCAAAGCCTTCCTGATGCAGCGCAAGCACATGACCGAGCCGGAAGCGCACCGGTTCCTGCAGAAGCGCAGCATGGAGTCCGGCATCCGGATTGTCGAACTGGCCAAACGCCTGTTACAATAGTTTTGCAAGTGACCCGATGAAAAGTTGCAAGGAGGCATCTTTGACACCATGATTGGAAAAAATATGCTCGTCTTCACCAAAATGCATGGTGCAGGCAATGACTATATCTACATCAATGCCATCGCCCAGCCGGTCGCTGATCCGGAAAACCTGGCCGTCCGCCTGTCGGACCGCCATTTCGGCATCGGTGGTGACGGCATCGTCCTGATCAAGCCCTCCCGGACCGCCGACTTTTTCATGGACATGTACAACGCTGACGGCTCACGCGGTAAAATGTGTGGCAATGCCATCCGCTGCGTCGCCAAATACGTCCATGACCGCCGCCTCACCGACAAGACAACGCTGGAAATCGAGACCCTCAGTGGCATCAAGACGCTGGAGCTCCACCTCGATGACAACCGCCAGGTGGCCACCGTCACGGTCAATATGGGCGCTCCGGTTTTTGCACCGGACCAGATCCCTGTCCGCTTTGCCGGCGAAAAAATGATTGAGGCCCCCGTTGAGGTCGACGGACAGACCTATAAGCTCACATCGGTCTCCATGGGCAATCCACACACGGTGATTTTCACGACCGGCGTCAAAGACCTCGACCTCGCCCGCATCGGACCTTCGTTCGAACATCTGCCGATTTTCCCGGACCGCGTCAATACGGAATTTTGCGAAGTCATCGACCGCCAGACGCTGCGCATGCGCGTCTGGGAGCGCGGCTCCGGCGAAACCCTTGCCTGTGGCACCGGGGCCTGTGCGACCCTCGCCGCAGCCGTTGTTACCGGACGATCTGACCGCAAGGCCAGGCTTGAGCTGACCGGCGGTACCCTGGACATCGAATGGGACGAGGTGAGCAATGACATCTTCATGACCGGTCCGGCCGAATTCGTTTTCGACGGCACGGTCAACCTGTAATACTGAAATACCAGTCAAGGAGCATCTCATGGCCAGAATCAACGAAAACTACACCCGCCTGCCCGGCAGCTACCTGTTCTCCGACATCGCCAAGCGCGTCAGTGCATTCACCACTGCCAATCCGGACCGTTCGATCATCCGTTTGGGCATTGGCGATGTGACCAGGCCTCTGGCGCCCAGCGTCATCTCCGCCCTGCACCAGGCCGTCGCTGAACAAGCGGAATCCGCAACCTTCCGCGGCTATGGTCCGGAGCTTGGCTATGATTTCCTGCGGCAGAAAATCGCCGACGTCCATTATGGCCGCCTCGGGGTGAAGATCGAGACGGATGAGATTTTCGTCTCTGACGGCGCCAAAAGCGACACCGGCAACATCGGTGACATTTTCGCCGCCGACAGCACGGTTGCCGTCTGTGACCCGGTCTATCCGGTCTATGTTGACACCAATGCCATGGCTGGCCGCGCCGGGCACTACCAGAGCAGCGGCCACTGGGACCGGATCCTCTATCTGCCCTGCACCCAGGAAAACGGCTTCATCCCGGAAATCCCCGGTCCACAGGTGTCTGCCCCCGAGCTGATCTACCTCTGTTTCCCCAACAATCCGACCGGATCGACGATCAGCGCGATTGACCTCCAGGACTGGGTCGACTATGCCCGTCGCAATGGCAGCGTGATTTTCTACGATGCGGCATACGAAGCCTTTATCACCGAAGATCTGCCCCACAGCATCTATGAAATCGAAGGCGCTCGTGAATGCGCGATCGAATTCTGCAGCTTCTCCAAAACCGCCGGATTCACCGGGATCCGTCTCGGTTTCACCGTCGTACCCAAGGAATTGCGCATCGGAGGCGTTGCCCTCAACAGTCTATGGGCCCGGCGCCAGTCGACCAAATTCAACGGTGCCAGCTACCTGACTCAGCGCGCCGGTGAAGCGGTCTATAGCGAACAGGGTCAGAAAGAGATCCGTGAGACCATTGCTTACTACCAGGACAATGCCCGCGTCATCCGCGAAGGCCTGCTCGCGATGGGCTGGTCGGTCTTTGGTGGCAAAAATGCCCCCTACATCTGGCTCAAGACCCCGCAAAACCTCTCATCCTGGGAGTTTTTTGATCTGCTCCTCAACAAAGCCGGCGTCGTTGGCACCCCAGGCAGCGGCTTCGGTCCTGCCGGTGAAGGCTATTTCCGCCTGACCGCCTTCGGCTCTACGGAGAACACCGCCGCCGCGATCGAACGAATCCGGACTTTGTTCTGATCCAGCAGTATAATGAAATCAGGATTGCCGAACTTTTTTAAGTAGCAGCTGCCCGGCAGCTAAGGCAGGGGAGGTCCGAAAATGAATCTCGCTTCTTATATTGATCACACCGTCCTCAAATCCGATGCCACCCAGGACATGGTCAGGAAACTCTGTGCCGAAGCCCGTGAATATGGTTTTGCCTCGGTCTGTGTCAATTCCTGCCACACCCGGCTCGTCGCCGAAGCCTTGGCTGGCAGCGATGTGCTGACCTGCGTTGTGGTCGGCTTTCCTCTCGGCGCGATGTCAACCGCCGCCAAAGTGTTTGAAACCCAGCAAGCAGTGCGGGATGGTGCCCAGGAGATCGATATGGTGATCAATGTCGGTGCCATCAAGGACGGACGGTGGGAATTTGTCCAGGATGACATCTATGCTGTCGTCGAGGCGGCCCGGCCTGCTAAGGTCAAAGTCATCCTGGAAACGTGCTTGCTGACCGATGATGAGAAACTGCGCGCCTGCGAGGTCAGCGTGGCAGCAGGGGCAGCATTTGTCAAAACCTCGACTGGATTTTCCACCGGCGGAGCCACGATCGCTGACGTAGCCCTGATGAACTCAGCCGTCGCTGGCCAGGCCCTGGTCAAGGCGTCCGGAGGCATTCGCGATGCTGCCACGGTCCGGGCGATGATTGATGCTGGAGCTGACCGGATCGGGACGAGCAACGGCGTCGCGATTATCAAAGGCTGAATTGACACTTTTTGCTGCCCCGTACTATAATGTGCGGGGCAAGACGTCCCTCGACACAATTTGGGACGTCTTTTGCATTTTTTTGTGAGATTTCCGAGGAGGACTGTATCATGGTCAAAGCGATAGTAGGCGGCAACTGGGGCGACGAAGGCAAGGGCAAAATCACCGACATGTTTGCCGGCGACGCAGACGTCGTCATTCGCTACCAGGGCGGTGCCAATGCCGGGCACACAATCATCAACCACTATGGCAAATTTGCCTTGCACCTGTTGCCGTCTGGCGTGTTCAATACCCACACCGTTAACATCATTGCCAATGGCGTGGCCCTGAACATCCCTTCCCTGCTGAAGGAAATCAAGCATATCCGTGAAGGCGGCGTCCCGGGTCCGAACCTTTTGATCTCGGATCGCTGCCAGATCGTCATGCCCTACCACATCCTGCTCGACCAATACGAAGAGGAACGCCTCAGCGATCGCCAGTTTGGCTCGACGAAGTCCGGTATCGCCCCGTTCTATTCGGACAAATATGCCAAGATCGGTTTCCAGGTCAGCGAACTCTATGACGAGGCCTACCTGCGTGACAAGCTCGAGCAGGTCCTGACCGTCAAGAACCTCCTGTTCAAACATCTCTACAACAAATCCGAGCTTTCGGTTGACGAGCTGTTCGCCCAGATGATCGAATGGCGCAATGCCATAGACCCTTATGTCACCGATACCGTCGAATACCTGCAGAAGGCACTCGCCGACGGCAAGAAGATCCTGCTTGAAGGCCAGCTCGGCGCGCTCAAGGACCCGGACTTCGGCATCTACCCGATGACGACCTCCTCCTCGACGCTGGCTGGCTACGGTGCCGTCGGCGCCGGGATCCCGCCCTACGAAATCAAGGAAATCGTCGTCGTCACCAAGGCCTATTCCAGTGCCGTTGGTGCCGGTGCCTTTGTCAGCGAAATCTTCGGCGACGAAGCTCATGAGATGCGCCAGCGCGGCGGCGATGCCGGCGAATACGGCGCCACCACCGGACGTCCGCGCCGCATGGGCTGGTTCGACTGTGTCGCCACCCGCTACGGCTGCCAGGTCCAGGGTGCAACGGCCGTCGCCTTCACCGCGATCGACTGCCTCTCCTACCTCGACGAGATCCCAGTCTGTGTTGGCTACGAAATCGATGGCCAGATCACCCAGGCTTTCCCCGCCACCACGAAGCTGCACCGCGCCAAGCCGGTCTTAAAGACCCTCAAGGGCTGGAAAGTGCCGATCCGCGGCATCACCGAGTTCAACAAGCTGCCCCAGGAAGCCCAGGACTATGTCCTGTTCATCGAGAAAGAACTCGGCTTCCCGATCAAATACGTCTCCAATGGCCCGCGCCGCGAAGAGATCATCTACCGCTAAGGAGCACCCATGCAACATCAAGCCATCCTCGTCCTTGATTTCGGCGGCCAGTACAACCAGTTGATTGCCCGCCGCGTGCGCGAAAACAACGTCTACTGCGAAGTCCTGCCCTACAGTGTCTCGATGGACCGCATCCGGTCCGGCAACTACAAAGGCATCATTTTCACGGGTGGTCCCAGCAGCGTCAAGGCCGAAAATGCCCCGCGCTGCAATCCGGAAGTCTTTGAGCTCGGCGTGCCGGTGCTCGGGATCTGCTATGGCGCCCAGCTGATGGCCCAGATGCTCGGCGGCCAGGTCGTCACCCCCGACCACCGCGAATACGGCAAGCGGGATCTCATCCTGACCAACACCGACAGCCTGCTGTTCAAGGATGTCCCCAGCGAGACGTCCTGCTGGATGAGCCACACGGACCACATCGAGACCATGCCGGCCGGATTTGCCCGGATCGCCGAGACCGAGACCTGCCCGGTCGCTGCGATGGAAAACACCACCCGCAACTATTACGCTGTCCAGTTCCACCCGGAGGTTCTCCATACCCCCGAGGGCGGACGCATGCTGCACAATTTCCTCTATACGGTCTGCGGCTGCGCCGGCGACTGGCAGATGTCGACCTTCGTCCAGGATTCCATCGCGAAAATCAAGGCCCAGATCGGCGACCGCAAGGTCCTCTGTGCACTCTCCGGTGGCGTCGATTCATCCGTTGCCGCGGTCATGATCCACAAAGCGGTCGGCCACAACCTGACCTGCGTCTTCGTCGACCATGGCCTGCTGAGAAAGGATGAAGGCGACAGCGTCGAACAGATCTTCACCCAGCAATTTGACATGAACCTGATCCGCGTCAATGCCCAGGACCGTTTCCTTGCCAAGCTCGCCGGTGTTTCCGACCCGGAGCGCAAGCGCAAGATCATTGGCGAAGAATTCATCCGTGTCTTTGAAGAAGAAGGCAAAAAAATCGGCAAAGTCGATTTTCTGGTCCAGGGTACGATCTACCCGGACGTCATCGAAAGCGGCGCCGGCGATGCCGCCGTGATCAAGAGCCACCACAATGTCGGCGGCCTGCCGGATGTCATCTCCTTCGAAGCCCTGATCGAACCGCTGCGTGACCTGTTCAAGGACGAGGTCCGCAAAGCCGGCCTCGAGCTCGGCATCCCGGCCGACCTCGTCTGGCGCCAGCCCTTCCCCGGCCCCGGCCTGGCCATCCGCATCATGGGCGAGATCACCCCGGACAAAGTTGAAATTCTCCAGGAAGCCGATGCGATTTTCCGCGAAGAAATCGCCAAGGCCGGCCTCGATCGTGATGTCCACCAGTACTTCGCCGTTCTGACCAATATCCGCTCTGTCGGCGTCATGGGCGACGAGCGCACCTACGACTACACCCTCGCTCTCAGAGGCGTCACCACCACCGACTTCATGACCGCCGACTGGTACCGCATCCCCTACGACGTCCTCGACCATATCTCCCGGCGCATCGTCAATGAAGTCCGCCACATCAACCGCATCGTCTACGACGTCACCAGCAAACCCCCGGCGACGATCGAGTGGGAATGATTTCACGAGGCCAAACCCGTATCAAGGCGTAAAAGGGCTGTCTCAGAAGCAAGACTTGAACTGCTGAAGAGGCAGTCTTTTCCATGACGGGTCTTTCGGTTGTCACTCACTTCGACAGCCAGTATCTGCAGACAAACATTTTTTGCCATGCTTTCCAACTTTATCATCCAACCTCGATTATGAAACGAACATCTCGCTGTACATATTGTGCATTTTTAGTTAGAATCTTGAAGCCATTTCAATTTTGTCAATGTGATGCCCTGCCAACTTGAATCCGATATGAACATGGCAGGCACCGATCTAAGTTAGGTAACAGAGCAATGAAAACAGAAAAAATCAGTCAGCTAGCTGAAAAATTTTACCCACAGGTCGTTGGGCTCAGGCATTATTTCCATCAGAATCCGGAACTGGCTTTTGAGGAATACAAGACTGCTGCCAAGGTAGCCGAAACATTACAGGCCTTCGGCATCGAGGTTCAGTCCCAAGTTGCCGGCACTGGTGTGGTGGGCCTGATCCGGGGCAGCAAGCCAGGTGCTACCGTCCTTCTGCGTGCGGACATGGATGCGTTGAAAGTGACAGAGGCGGCGGATGTCGCTTACAAATCCACGGTGCCCGGTGTCATGCATGCCTGTGGCCATGATGGCCATACCGCCAGTCTGCTGGGCACGGCCATGATCCTCCAGGCACTCAAGGATGAAATCGCCGGGAACATCAAGCTCGTGTTCCAGCCGGCCGAGGAAGGCAGCGGGGGTGCCCTGCCGATGATCGAAGCGGGCGTCCTGGAAAACCCCAAGGTCGATGCCGCCTTTGGCTGCCATCTGTGGGGCAATCTGCCAGAAGGCAAGGTGGAACTGAAAAGTGGGCCGCTGATGGCTTCGCCGGATTCCTTCACCATCACGATCATCGGCAAAGGCGGCCATGCCGCGCTGCCGCATGTATCGATTGACCCTGTGACCATTGCTGCCCAGGTCATCTTGCAGATTCAGACCCTGGTAGCCAGGCGAATCGATCCCCTGGTGCCAGCAGTCATATCCATCACGACCATCCATGGCGGTGATACGTACAATGTCATCCCCAACACGGTGGAGATGACCGGTACGATCCGGCTGTTTGACAATGCGCTGCGCGAGTGGGTCCCCCAGGCGATGGAATCGATCATCCAGCATGTGACACAAGCCAATGGCGCCAGCTACACCTTCCAATTGTTCAAGAAATTTCCGCCCCTGATCAATGATGCTGCCATGACCGCGCTGGCCGAGGCTTCCGTGACCAAAATCATCGGCAAGGACCATGTGCAGCAGGGAACGACCCCCAATATGGGCGGCGAAGATTTTTCCTATTTTGCGGCAGCGGTCCCGTCTTGCTTCTATTTTGTCGGCATCGTCCCGCCTGGCGAAGAACTGGTCAGCCATCACAACCCCAAATTCCAATGGGATGACCGGAATCTGATGATTTCGATGCAGACACTGGCTCAAGTCGCCCTGGATTTCCTGGACCAGGAATCAAACAGATCCAAATAAATAGAAGGAGGATTTTCATGGAAAAAGCCAAAATAAACAAGGGGCCAGGCCGGATCGACCGGATCCTGAACCGGATCGAGAAAGCCGGCAATGCCCTGCCAGACCCAGTCACCTTGTACTTTCTCATCAGTGTGATCATTGTCATCATTTCCTGGCTGGCTGCGAAGGCTGGGGTGTCGGTTGTCCACCCTTCGAGTGGTGAAACTGTGACGGTGGTAAACCTTTTGACCCGTGACGGCCTGAGGAAAATATTTACCGGTATGGTCAGCAATTTCCAAGGCTTTCCCCCGCTGGGCCTGGTCCTGGTCGTCATGATCGGTGCCGGCATCGCCGAGAAATCAGGCCTGATTGCCGCCGCCATGCGCCACAGCATTACCCGGGTGCCACCCCGTCTGGTCAGCGCCGCCACCATCGCCATTGGTGTCATTGCCAATGCTTTCGGTGACGCCGGGCTGATCGTCCTGCCGCCTCTGGCTGCCCTGGTCTACCTGATGATCGGCCGCCACCCCATGGTCGGAATGCTGGCTGCCTATGCAGGTGTTGCTGGTGGATTTGCGGCCAACATCATGGTCAACATGTCAGACGTTCTGGCCGCCAGTTTCACAATCCCTTCAGCGCAGGTCATCGATCCCAATTACCAGGGAACGCCGGCCATGAATCTGTATTTCATCATCGTGTCCACTTTCATCCTGATCGCCGTTGGCACATGGGTCACGGAAAAGGTCATTGCACCCCGTTTTTCCCACTACGAACCGACCGAAGAGCAAAAGCAGGAGATTTCCCTGACTTCGGCCAATGAGAAAAAAGGCCTCAAATGGGCAGGATTGACCATGCTGGCACTCCTGGCCGCAGTCGTGTTGCTCAGTATTGGCAAAGATGCCTTCATGGCCGACCCAGAGACAGGGTCGATCCTGGCCTTCAAGGCTCCGTTGATGCAAGGGATTATCCCTTTGATCACGATCATCTTCCTGATCCCTGGTCTTGTCTATGGCAAGATCACCGGAACCATCAAAAATGACAAAGACGCTGCCCGGCTGATGGGTGATTCGATGCGCGACATGGGTCCCTACATCATCCTGGCGTTCTTTGCCGCCCAATTCCTGGCCTACTTCACCTGGAGCAACCTGGGCATTGTCCTCTCGGTCAAAGGGGCAGAAGCTCTCCAGAGTGCTGGCCTGACAGGAGTTGGCTTGATCATCGGATTCATCTTCATTTCCTCCCTGATCAACATATTTGTGGGCAGTGCCTCGGCCAAATGGGCGATCATGGCTCCGATTTTTGTCCCGATGTTCCTGCTGATAGGTTTTGACCCCGCTCTGACCCAGATGGCCTACCGGATTGGAGACTCCCTGACGAACCCCCTGACCCCTCTGCTGCCCTATTTCCCGATCATTCTGTCGTTCGCCCGGAAATATGACAAGAACATCGGCATGGGGACCCTGATTTCCAACATGCTGCCGTATTCCATCGCTTTCGCCATTTTCTGGGTCGTTCTGCTGATCATTTTCATTGTCTTCCAGATTCCTCTGGGTCCCGGAGCAGGCATCTATTACCAGCTCCATTGAAACTTCGCTGAACCGATGATCCCAGGTCACACTCGGTGTTGACCCACTGATCACTGACCAGATTCGACCAAACCAAGACACCGTTCCCAGGAAAGTTCGCTTTCACATGGACGGTGTCTTCCTATGTTGGCTATAATTTAACCTCTAAAAGCAGATTTATCCCCCTCCTCTAAGCTTCCGCATACTCGCAAAGCGAGCGCGAAGGTGGGGGATGAATCGGCAGTCAAAAACGATAGTCTGAATAGCAATAATCAATAGTCGGATTCACTGCAAGTTCGGTAGATAGGGCAGCTCCGAAGTGGTACAATATATTCAGTAGTAAAAGCACATATGAGGTTATTACAATGCAGTTAGACGATAATAACCATTCAGTGTTCCTATTATATTATCACTTGGTTCTCGTCATCAAATACAGAAGGAACGTGCTTGATGACGCTGTGTCCTTACGGGCCAGAGAGATTTTTGAGTACATAGCTCCCAGTTACAAGATGACGCTTCTGGAATGGAATCACGACCACGATCATGTCCAGATCCTGTTCAAAGCCCAGCCCCACAGCGAACTATCCAAATTTATCAATGCCTACAAAAGTGCCAGTTCAAGGTTGCTGAAAAAGGAGTTTCCTGAGATCCGCAGTAAGCTTTGGCAAGAGTATTTCTGGTCCCGAAGTTATTGCTTGCTGACGACCGGCGGTGCGCCGATCGAAGTCATCCGGCAATACATTGAAACGCAGGGGGAAAGACATTGAACAAGGCATTCAAGTTCAGAATCTACCCCAATGCGTTTCAGCAAACCCAGATCACCAGGACTTTCGGGTGTGTCAGGTTTGTCTATAACCGAATGCTGGCCGATCGGATCCGGCACTATGAAGAAACCGGTGAAAGCCTGAACAACACGCCTGCTCAGTATAAGAAAGAATTTGAATGGCTCAGGGAGGTGGACAGCCTGGCCCTGGCCAATGTCCAGCTTAACTTGAACAAGGCCTACCAACATTTCTTTCGCGAGCAGGCAGCCGGGTTCCCCCAATTCAAATCCAAAAAGAGCCATCGCAAAAGCTATACGACCAACTGGGTCAACAACAATATCCGATTGGAAAAGGGTTCGATCATTCTGCCCAAACTGAAGGCCGTAAAAATCAAACAGCATCGGGAGATTCCCGCTGATTACAGGCTGAAGTCTGTGACGGTCAGTCAGACGTCAAGCGGAGCCTATTATGCCAGTATTCTATACGAATACGAGAGCCGGATAGAAGCTATAAAGCCGGAGACATTTATCGGCCTTGATTATTCGATGCAGGAACTGTACATCTCATCAGATGGTGAAACAGCGGCCTATCCGAGATATTATCGGCAGTCAC
>DIGA01000014.1 GCA_002419365.1 Mageeibacillus sp. UBA5734
AGACCAGCTCATACAGGCTGCCGAGATCGGTGGTTTTCACTTTGACCAGATCATGGGACACGGTGTACTGGTTGAGAACATCTTCGAGGGCATTTTCGTAGTCGAGGTTTTCCGGGATCACAATTTTCAGAAGCTTGCCGGTCGTCTTGCCCTGGCCAAATTTGATCGCATTCAAGATCAGCATCACCAGGCAGACGACGAGGGTGAACAAGAAACCAAACACCAGATAGCCCATACCGCAGGCCAAGCCAGCGGCGAGGGCAAACAGGACAAAGGCGATGTCTTTCGGGTCCCCTGGGACGCTGCGGAAGCGGATGATCGAAAACGCACCGGCCAGACTGAATGCCCGGGCAATGTTGCTGCCAACCAATAGAATGATGACAGAAATGACAGCTGGCAAGATCACAATGGTCAGGGCAAAGCTCTGGGACGGATTGTTGTTCTTGTGCGTGCGCATATAGACCAGGCTGATCAAAATACCGACCACAAAAGCGGCCAGCAGGGCGATCAGTGAATGACCCACTGTCAAGGTCGATTCTGTTGTGCTGGAAGCGGATGCAAAAAGCGAGTCAAGCATGAAACAGTCTCCTTATCGTCCCAGTTGATAAACGGCAGCGGTACGGGGTTGTCCGGCAGCATAGGTAATGGATGACCTGGGAGCTGTCTGTGCCAGCTGCAACTGATATTCGGTTCCATACTTGGAAAAACTGGTTGGCCGGATCTCGAGATCCGAGAGCAGGCGCGCCAACCACAAGGGCATATTGCTGGCGACCTTGATTTCGATCAAACCCTGACCTGGTTCCAACATCAGCTCACCATGATCACCAGATTCCAGACGTAAATCGGCGCGCCGCGAACGAATGTTGGTGTCATAGGAGATACGCACATCCCTGTTCTCACGGTCAAAAAAAGCCAGGCGATCATAAGCCAGATACAGGCAGGGCCGTAGATCATGTTGCTGCAGCAGATAGGTGATTTCCCGCAGGACCTGCCGGTTTTGAAACGGTCGCTCGACTGGCAGCTGGCCACTGGCAACAAAGTCATAGGCATCGCATAATATCATGGCACTGCGCCGTTTGTTGACGATGCCCTGGTATTTTTTCTTGATCTCGAGGTAGACTTGAGTCTCAAGACCAGGCACGCCATACGCTCTGAGCCGGAGTTTTTCCTTATAGACCGGTTTTTGCAGCGATGTGCGGATCAAATGACTGTCCGGCGTATCGTAGTAGAGATTGCTGATCGTATAGGTCCTGCCATTTCGGTTGTATGCGTCAGGCTCCATTCGGTCGAGCAGCTGGCCTTGCAGCGTCTCCCACGTCCGTTGATCGACCCGGTATTTGTTTTCATAACGTTTAAAGGTTTCGATGGCCACTGGAATCACCTCACAGGTTCAAGGATGGCGGTGTCTACATCGAACAGATTAAACCGCTTCTGTGTTGAACGCGTGATTGTAAAAGATTGGTTCAGTGAAGATCCATGTTGATTCTTTTATGACATAAACTCGAATGATTGTTGTCATTTCATTCGAGTTTGACCATCCGTATAAGAATATTCTTAATCATTGGCCATGACACGAAACTCTGTGCTTCTCCACAAAAAATGGTTTATGAGGCTTTCTCCTTCCAATTTTGGTTTATGATAGGCTGATCCGCCCATTGAAATGTCATTTTCTAACTGTTTTCATTCGGATCATTCCAGAGAAATCTTAGTTTTTCAAATCTTACACGAACATAATGAAATTGGTAACTTCAGTGACAACATTTCTCTTCCTTCGACTGATATGATCATTTTAATCAATTGAATAACTCCCAATTCGGCAAACCAAGCGAAAGCTTGGGACGCAAAGCTCAGAGTCTTCCGTACAGTTACAAATGCAAACTGTGCCTGATTGTCTAGCTGCATCAACCATCATTCACGTGATGGCTTGGGCAGCTATTTTTTTGCTTCAAAGCTCGAACCTGGATTCCATCTATGTCCCAGTCAAAAAAATAAACCTGCAAGAAGAAAGAGGAGGACAAAAAATGAAACGTTTCAAACTGAGTGCCCTGGTGATCACCGTTGCCCTGTTAGTCGCCGTCGTTGGATCGGCTGCTTTGTCCCAGATCACATTCGATCGGTCCCTGTCCGGTAGCGTCTATGCTGACATGGACCCGAACGCAGCCATTGTCTTTGCTGCTAATAATGGCTATTCATCCGTCGTCACGCAGCAGGACGGAATCGTCTCGATCAATCTCGCCCAAGCGATCAATAATGACACAGCTCTTGGTTTTAACACCCAGGCCCTGTTCAATATTGGCACGGCCGCTGCCCCGGTCTTCAATGTGACAAACAACTCTGACGTTGAGATCACATTGAATTTGAACACAACCACTGCCGGCCTGTCCATGAGCCCAGCTGCAGGCGACTACACGATTGCCGCCGGCACCTCAAAGGATTTCTATTTCACTTTTGACACCACAGGGATTGTCCCTGGCTCCCCGGAGGCCACCATCACAGGCAAGATCGAAGTTCGCTGAGCGTTGACGTAAGACACGAGAAAGAGGGTGCTGACCTGTATGAGAATGAGGATATCCATCCTGTTGATCACACTGGGTCTGGCACTCTCTTTCTTTTCACTGGCCAAGAGTGGCGCGCTCAGCGCGGTTGCGGCCAACCGCCCAGTCAGCGCCCGTGTGGCTGATGACGAATCGGCCTTTTTCCAGTTGAAGGGTTTTAACAACACTGACAACCAGATCAGCAACAATTCGACCTATAAAAACATAGGCTCGATCAAGAACAACACACGCGAAACACTGGAAGTCAGCATAACGGTCAGGCCAGTCTCGTTGACAACGGTGAAAAACTGGTCGGCCTCTTTGAAAATCGGTAGCACCGAGGTCTCTTTTTCAAAAAACGACACTGCTGAAAAACAATTCGATTTGACCGTATCATCCGGCTCATCCCTCCCCGTAGACGTTATCTTCAAAACAGCGGGGGAGTCCATCACACTTTCTTATCAGTTCAAAGTGATGTCCGCATCCAATACGACCGTCATCCATTTGGCAGACACCAGCTCGACCCCACGCCGGCAAACGCTGCGCTAGAGGCTGCACCTTGAAGCGATTGTTAAACAGTCTGTTCATAGGCTTGACAGCTCTTCTGGCGCTTGTTGCATTCTTGTCGGCAGTCTCAGACCAGCCTTTTCTTGCCTATGTCTATTCCGGCAGTATGAAACCATTGATGCAAATCAATGATGCGTTTTTCATCCAGCCAGCCAATACCTATGCCGCGGGCGATATCATCACCTACAGGCCGCTGAACCTCCAGGCCGAACTGGTGACCCATCGTATTCTGGCAAATGGCAGCCAAGGTTTTGTGACCAAAGGAGATAACAACAGCTACACCGATCAATCGATTGGTGAACCTGAGGTAACAGCCGACCGGATCATCGGCAAAGCTTTCATGATTTTCAACCGGCCGATTATTCTCCCCCGGCTCGGCCTGATTGCCAATTTTGCCGAGCAAAATTTGGGCCGGAGCGCAACACTGCTCTCCGGTATTTTGATTGCCCTTGGTTTCCTCAATCTGGCCTGGGGATTTCTAAACCCGACCCACAGGAAAAACAGAAAATCGCGGCGGCGTTTACGATTGCGCGATCTATACCGGATCGTGGCTCTTGCAGCCGTGGGCTTGGTTCTGGTCACGCTTCTGGTCGGCTCAAAAACCACCCAGATCCGCTTCCTTGTCACTGAGAAACCTGGTACACGCGCAGATCAGCTCCCTTTAGGCGAGCCTGGAGAGCTGGAAATCACCATCGAGAATCAGGGCTTGTTGCCCGTCTGGTCCTTTATCCAGGGGGAAGGGGATTGGTTGATCGCAAGGGAACCTCTGTGGATCGGTCCACTTTCCAAAGCGACCCTCCGTATCCAAGTACCGCCTCAACAGAAGCCGGGGTGGCAGCAGGTCTATATCCAATCCCATGCCTATCCGGTCTTGTCTCCCCGGTGGATCATGGAAAACCTTGACAGAATCAGTCCTCTACTGGCTATGCTGGCTACAGGACTACTGGTATATTTATATTTATCCCTGATCTTGTTCCTGATCCAGCGTGTCCCTGGCCTCGAAGGCTGGGTGCCGCTGAAATCCTTCCAAGACAAACCCGCTATCCGGCGGATCCGCAGGATCCAAAGATGGCTGATGTCCGGAAAGCGAGCGCGTACATGAGCCCAATACAGTTGAATCAGCCAAGAAAAGTGATCCTTTCCTTGCTTGTCTTGTTGTTGCTGGCAGCCGTGGCCTTGACCATCTGGCAATGGCAACCAGTCGCCACTAAAAACAGGCTCCCGGAAATCCGGCTGAACCTGATTCCGGAGTATGAAGTCGTCACCACACAGGCTGCCAGCATCTGGCCAGCGGACACGGTTCTGGATCCAGCCAGCGCTGCCTACTCCTATACGGTCAGGCCCCAGATCCGGCTGGCCCCTGTTGTCATGGCCGAACCATTCCCCCAGGGCCAGCTGGCGGGCACCCTGCTGACAACCCTCACCCTCCAGGCCATCAACGACACCGGCAAGACTTATTGGTCGATCCCGCTCCCAAAGACAGCCGAACAGCCTTTCATTCTGCAGGCTGAAACTGAAAACGCCCAAGCTTACCAGACAGTGTCTTTTTCAGCCCAGCCCGTCCTCATCGATCCGGCTCTGAATTACACTCGAGCTGAGCGTATTTCAGAAGAATTAGGTTTTGAAAATGCCCGGATCCAATTGGTAGCCCAGATTGAGACCACAGTCAGCGGGCAATTGGACAGTCTGCCGGTCGAAAAGAGTCTATCGACCTCCTGGGCGATTCCGCTGAACCAGACCAGCTTCAGCACGCCTTCGACAACTGAGACTGCAGCAAGCCTAACGATCTATTCCGAATCCGGTGCACCTTCTGGTGCTCTGGTGATGTTTCGGGATCAGGTCCAAGGCGCCATCCAGAACAACCCTGCCACCCTCGCAATCGATGCCCTGCTCCTGATTGCTCTGGTGGCATTAGGCCTGAGTCGCAAACCCTTGCGGCAGCGAAGGGCTGCCAGCATGATCGACCATCGCCGCTTCCGCGAGTGGATCACCGAAGGGACTGTGCAAATGCAAGACAAGACGCCGATCCAAGTCAACGGCCTGGAGGGACTGGTCGATCTGGCGATTGACATCGATAAACGAGTCATTTTTGACAGTGTGCAGAAGAAGTATTTCGTCCTCGATGACCAAATCATCTACAGTTACGACCCGCAACGCTCACCAAGCATGAACAAGGGCCGTCTCCAATTGGGCAAGATCCTGATCCAGAACGGTTCGATCAGCAGAGAGCAGCTGGAAACGGCATTGTATTACCATCAAAGAACCGGACTTCATCTGGGCGAAAGCCTGATGGCTTTAGGCTTCATCACAGAAAAAGCGCTCTATAAAACCCTTGCCGAACAAGAAGGCAGCAACTTTTTCGAAGAACCACCTGAAAAGATCCGTGTCAACCAGGAAGCACTGGCCCAGATGACCCTGTCCCAGGCCTATGCGCTGATGGCTGTGCCCATTGGCCGGAATCCCGAAGGCAACCCCATCCTGATCTGCAGCAAATCCGGACGCGAACGGGACAGTGTGCAGAAAGTTCTCGAAGATGCATTCCCTGGCGGCCTGGAACTCCAGGTGGCCCAGCCATCCGTGGTCCAGCGAATCCTTGACACCTTACTTGATCAAGCAGGTACTCCATCATGAAAAACTTGAGTGTCTTTGATGTCATCGGGCCGCGCATGATCGGTCCATCTAGTTCGCACACAGCCGGTGCTGTCCGCATCGCCCTGGTTGGCCGGAAAATCGCCCATGGCAAGATCCAGTCAGTCCAGTTCTTCCTGCATGGATCTTTTGCCCAGACGTATCGCGGCCATGGTACAGACCGTGCCCTTCTGGGCGGTATCCTGGGCTATTCGACCGAAGATCCACGCATCGTGGACGCCTTCAAAAGGGCTGACGAAAAAGGCATCACCTATTCTTTCACGCCGACTGACCTGGGGGAAGACTACCATCCCAATACCGTCAGGATGCTGATCACCACCGAGGACGGGGAACAATCCGAGGTGATCGGTGAATCTGTCGGCGGTGGCAGCATCAACATCGTCCAGCTCAATGGCCAGCGCGTCGAATTCACCGGTGAATTCTACACCCTGATCGTCAAACAGCGCGATGTTCCCGGTGTCGCAGCCCATATTACGCAATGCATCGCTTCCGAAGGCATCAATGTCGCTTTCATGCGGATCTATCGCGAAGATAAAGGCGACTTTGCCTACACCATCATCGAGGCAGACGAGGAAATCTCGACCTCAGCCGTAGATAAGATCAAAGCCAAGCCGGACATGATCCAGACCGCCCTGGTCTTATCCCTCCGTTAGGCAAAGCAGGTGAAGGCAATGAATTTCAAAAATGGCCTCGAACTGGAAACCCTCTGTCTTGAAACTGGCAAATCAATCGCACAAATCTGCATCGAGCGGGAAATGGCCCTGACCGGCTGGAGTGAAGAAACCATCCGGGCGGAAATGCGCAAGGACTATGACGTCATGCGTTTGGCCGTCGACCGCGCCCTCAAGGAAGAGCTGCACTCGATGGGTGGGCTATTGGGCGGCGAAGCCAGAAAATTGCAAGACCGCCTCAACGCCGGACCTACAGTCTGTGGTCCCTGGATGTCCAAAGCCATCGGGGCAGCGATGGGCGTCATGGAAGTCAACGCCTCGATGGGCCTGATTGTCGCAGCTCCGACGGCAGGTTCCTGCGGCATCCTGCCCGGCAGCCTGCTGACCTCAGCAGAGCAGTTCGACTGGAGTGAAGACCAGATCATCGACGCGCTCTTTGTTGCCGGTGCGATCGGCCTGATCATCACCCGCAACGCCACCGTGTCCGGGGCCGAAGGTGGCTGCCAGGCTGAGACCGGCTCTGCAGCTGCCATGGCAGCTGCAGGCATCGTGTCTGTCCTCGGAGGAACGCCTCGCCAGACACTCGACGCCGCTGCGACAGCCCTGAAGAATGTCATGGGTCTGGTCTGCGATCCGATCGCCGGTCTGGTGGAGTCACCCTGCCAGAAACGCAACGCCCTCGGCACGGCCAATGCCCTGATCAGTGCTGAAATGACCCTGGCTGGCATCCCCAGCATCATCCCCTTTGACGAGGTCGTCGACGCCATGTACAAGGTCGGCAAACGGATGCCCATGGAACTGCGCGAAACCGCCCTCGGTGGCATTGCCAATACGCCGACGGGTTGTGCCATTTGCAGCCGGATCTACCAGTAGGGCAATCGCATACCTGTCCAGCTCAAAAACAAAGCCTCCCAGATCTTGGTGTGATCCGGGAGGCTTTTTGTAAATTTAAATCAATGGATTCGAGGGGTCAGTGATCCATCAACCTCTTTTAACGCGGGCCAGCATCTTCATCAGGCCGCCGCCGTTTTCGAGATTGGTGAATCCATAGGCACGGAGCATCTGCACAGCATAGGAGCTGCGACCACCACTGGCACAGTAGAGGATGAGTTTGCGATCCTTTTTGCCCAATTCATCCATGCGCATTTCCAGTTCATCCAGGGGAATATTGACCGCACCCGGGTAGGCACCATAAGAAAATTCTTCCACGGACCGGACGTCCACAACCAGGGGCTCATTGGATTCGACCTTTTTCTCTTCAACCACGGTTGCTGCGGCCTGCTTTTCTTCAGGTCCTCCTTCGCCGAGTTTCTTCGGCTCTGGCGCAGGCAGGACGAGGCGGAAATTGGCCGGGGTCAGAGCGCGGACATAGCCGGACAGGCTGGCAAAACCACCACTGACATTGATGACCTGCTTGAGACCTGCACCCAGGATCATGCGCAAAGCCTGGTGGCCTTTCTTGCCTGTGCTGTCATAGACAATGATCAGCTTGTGGTCCGGCAGCTCAGATAGCCTTTGAGCCAGCAGCTCGAGCGGAATGTTGACGGCACCTTCAACATGGGCTTTCTCGTAGGCGAACACATCCCGGACATCGATCCAGAGAGCACCCTTGTCTTCCAGGTAGGCATCGAGCTCGGAGACGGACAAGGCTGGCGAAAAGCCGGACATGCGGTTCTCTGCAGCATAAGCGGCCATGTTGATGGCATCATTGGCAGTTCCCAGCGGCGGTGAATAGGCGAAGTCCATGTCCGCCAGATCTGACACAGTCAGTTTGGCTGCTGCAGCGGTAGCGAGGACATCGAGCCTGCGGTCAGCACCCGCATAACCGGCCGTCTGGCCGCCCAGGATGACACCCGTGTCACGATCGTAGACAACCAGGACCGCAACCTGTTCGGATCCCGGATAGTAGGACGTGTGATGCTCCTTGTGTATGACGATTGCATCTGCATTCAAACCTGCAGCCCGGGCAGCCTTCAACGACAAACCGGTGATACCGGCGACGGCTTCAAAAACCCGCACGATGGAGGTGCCGGTAGATCCTTTATAAGGATGGTTGCCACCCAGGGCATTTTCGGCCGCAATACGGCCCTGGCGATTGGCTGGACCGGCCAGCGGAATGCGGACTTTTTTGCCCAGAACGCGGTGTTCGAGCTCGATCATGTCGCCGGCCGCAAAAATATTCTCGTCACTGGTTTTCAGGGTCGGATCCACCAGCAGGCCGCCAGCCTCACCGATCGCTAGCCCAGCTTCCTGAGCCAGCTTGAGAGTCGGACGGACACCGATCGAGAGCAGAACCATATCGGCATCGATTTTCTGCCCATCGTTGAGCGTGACGTTGTTACGGCCAATCTCAGACACAGCCTTGTTGGTCTGGACATTGACACCGTAAGCGACCATTTCTTCCTGGATGAATCCAGCGATTTCAGCTTCCATGATCGCCATGACATGAGGCATCATCTCAACGACAGAGACCTTCATGCCACGCTTAACGAGAGCTTCCGCCATCTCGAGGCCGATGAACCCGCCCCCGACGACGACGGCACTCTTGGGTTTTTTGTTATCAATGAAGGAGGTGATCTTGTCCATGTCCTCGAGCGTCCAGAGCTGGAATACGTGATCGTGATCGGCACCGGGGATCGGCGGAGCGATCGGACGGCCACCCTGGGCGAGAATCAGCTTGGTATATTCATATTCTTTCTTCTCGCCGGTGCGGGAATCAACTGCATGGACGATCCGGTTGGCACGATCGATCTCAGTCGCTGTGGTATGGATGTGAACCGCTGTCTGATATTGGTCGTAGAAGCTCTCCGGGCTCTGCAGGATGAGCTTGGAGCGGTTCTTGATATCGCCGCCAATGTAGTAGGGCAAGCCGCAGTTGGCAAACGAAATATCCGGGCCCGATTCCAGAATGGTAATCTGGGCATCTGCCGACAGTCTTCTTGCTTTGGCTGCTGCCGTCGCACCTGCCGCAACACCACCAATGATCACAATTTTCTCCATAACACGACCTCCATCAAAATAGATTGATCAATTTCTGACCCGGTTCCCATGTGCATCCATGGTGTGAACCGGAAGCATTTGCTTGTTCGAAAACGTTTGGGCTGTTTTCTCAACGCGCTCATCTTATCAATTCTTTTTCAGAAGATATGTAATAGAAGCACACTTCTTGCGGATGTTATAATTTGATCTAAGGTCTGATCGCCTGGAGGATGTCGATGGAACAGTCTGAAAAAGAAGAACGTCCAGAATACCGGGACAGCCTGGAGCAAAATCCTAAACATGCGTTGGTTTTTGACAAAAAGCCTTACCGGAACCTCATACTCATGGTTGTAATGGTTTTGCTGGTCTCATTTATGATCACACTGGTCAATCAAGCGACCCAGCTCGTCTACCTGGCTTCTCAAGTTCATCCAGTCTTTGGCCAGGGCTTGCTCTGGTTTTTCATCCTGTTGGCACTGGCGACAGTCATCTGGACCATCGTCCTGTTGTCGAGTCTCGAGAAGCCCCTGCCCCTGCCTGATGAAAACGACCCGACAGCTCGTACACGCTATTTGGCTAAACTGAAAAAACGGCTGGGCAACAATCGTTTCCTCCGGACGTCTGGTTTCGAATGGACACCAGACAAGTCGGACGAGGACTCGATCCAGTCAGCACTACAGGTCCTCGACGCCGAAAGTCTGTCCATCATCCGGCGCCAGGCGACTACGGTTTTTGTGACAACGGCGGTTTCCCAGAATGGTTCGCTCGACAGTCTGTTTGTCTTAGTCACTGCGTTCAAACTCGTCTGGCAGATCACCCTGCTCTATCACCAGCGTCCGTCCATCCGCGACCTGGTCAAGCTATACACCAATATTTTTGCAACGGTTTTGCTGACCCGCCAGATTGATGATCTCGACCTGATTGCCGAACAGTTGGAGCCTGCCCTGACGACACTGTTTGGCGGTTCTGTCAGCACCCTGGTCCCGGGAGCAAGCTATGTCGTCTCGTTTGTTGCTGATTCGATTTTCGAAGGCAGCCTGAATGCGTTGCTGATGCTGCGCATCGGCTTCATCGCCCAGCAATACTGCCATAGCACCACCCGGACCGAGCCCCGGACCATCAGCCGGACCGCCTCTGTCCAGGCTCTCAAGCTGCTGGGCACCATCGTCAGTGAAAATTCCCTGCGCATCTCCCAGGCGATTCTCAAGGCTGTCAAAAACGCCAGCGTCCATTCTTTCCAGCAGGGCAAGGGCAAAGTCACGGGCGTCATGAGCCGATTGTTCCGCAGGGGCTGACGGATGCGCGAGCTTATCGATTTGGAGAGAGCCAATATTGAGCAGTTGCTTGGCCTGCGGACGTATCTTCTGGCTGTCCCTGTTACCGAGCTCCAGAAGCATTTGAACTGGCAAAATCCCGCTTTTTCGACACCACATATCCTGGAAGAACAGATTGCCGGGATGCAGCCGGGTGATTTATATCAGTTGACAGATCCTTTCAACTGCCAATATCTGGCACTGTGTATCAGGGATGAGGTTTTGCTCTGCGGGCCGTATTTGAATGGATTGCCTGACAAAAGCCAGATTCATTCCCTTTTGGTCGCTAATCAGCTGGATTACAGTCAGCAGAGTGCTTTGCAGAATTATTTGAATTTCATCCCGGTCAGTGAAGATCTGCCACTCTTTACGGCTATGCAAATCCTCTTCAGGGCGATCGAAGGTCCGAAGGCTCATGTCCACTACCAGCATTTCCACCATTTGCCTATTGCAGCCGCGTCTCTTTCCTATCCGCCCAAGGAGGGCCAGACAGCCAATCTGCAATTGATTGAGAACAGCTATGTTCTGGAGGATAAAATGTTGACCGCTGTCTCGCATGGCAACAGTCGGGAAGCACTGGAGCAGCTTTCAGAGCTCATGCGCACGGGTGCCCGTCATATCCGGACCGGGGAACGGTTGCGCGATGAACGCAACCTCTGTTTTGTTCTGGGTGCCTTGTTGCGCAAGACAGCCCAGCAAGCAGGCGTCCATCCGGTCTACCTCGACGCCCTGTCAGGTGATTTTGCCCGCCAGATCGAACAGTGCCGGACGGTCCAGGAAATCAACCGGTTACGGGTGCGCATGGTCAGATCTTACAGTGAACGAGTGAATCGCCTGCAGAACAAGACCGATTCCCTGCTGGTCCGCAAGGCTCTGAATTACATTCAGCTGAATCTCACCGCGAGTCTCAGTGTTGAGGACATTGCAGCCGAGATTGGCTGTTCGCCCAATTACCTTTCCACCGTATTCAACCAGGAGCTCCATCAATCGATCACAACCTACATCCATGAGCATCGTCTGGGCGAAGCAGCCGACCTGCTGCGCAAAACCAATCTGAGCATCCAGAGCATCGCGGCCTATGTCGGCTATACAGATACCAATTATTTCTCGCGTCTGTTTCGCCACCACTACCAGATGACTCCGACTGCCTATCGCAAAAATTCAGGCCGGACCGTCCATGAACAGTCCAGCCTGAATGCTGTTGGTGATGATATTCTGGAATCCAGCGATCAGAGCCAGTCGCCGTAGCCCAGTTTGCGCAGATTGTCTGCTGAAATCCTAAGGCTCTCAAAGGGATCACGACCGTATGTCGAATCTTGTTCGACAAAAAAGTACTTGGCTCCGCATGCCAGGCCAGTATCGATGATGGCCTTGAAATCCAGGTTCCCTTCGCCAACTTCGGCGAATTCGATCAAACCGAGGAATCCTTGCATGAAACCCGGGAGATCACCTTTGGCCAGTGGGCTGGCATCGAGCTTGGCGATGCGGAAATCCTTCAGGTGCAGCAGCTTGACACGACCTTCATACTGTTTGATGATTTTCAACGGTTCTTCACCGCCGCGCTGAATCCAGTGGACATCGAGCTCAAAGCCCATCCGGGTGGCATGATTCTTGATGATGTCCAGGACATACTCGCCATCCATCTTCATGAATTCGATGTGGTGGTTGTGGTAATACAGGTCAATCCCGTGCTCGGACAGGCGCTGGGCCACGGCTTCACACTTCTGGGCGAACTCCACGACCAGGTCTTTGCTTTCGATCAGGTTGAACGGGATGATCCCGATGCGCAGAAAGTTGCAGTCCAAAAACTTGCAGTCATCCACGATCTTGTCAAAGTCGGTCGTCAGCGATTCTGTCCCCATACCCGGCATCAGCTCCAGATGAGCCGACATCGCCGAGACATCGATCGAGAAATCCGCACAAGCCCGTTTGAGCTCCGTCAGGCTGTCTCGATCTGTCGGGATCTGTGAGACCTCGACACTGTGGTAACCGATTTCTGCCAGTTGGCGCATTGATTCATAGACGCCTAGCTCTTTGATTTTGTCTTTGATGGTCGACAGTTGGACGCCAATTTTTCCTTGTGCCATGCTCAACCTCTTTCCTTTTCTGCAGCAACGCGCTTGTTGAGTTCTGCCAGGTAGAGATCCTCGTCAACCGGCAGTTCGACGCGATGGCCGACGAACGCGGACATGTGCATCGCATTGGCCAGCTGGACACTGCGGATGCCATCGGAACCGGGGGCCAGCAGCGGTGTTCCATCGAGAATGTTGGCTGCGAAGTTTTCGAAAACCAGCGGATGCTGTTCCAGCGGATGCTGGGTGTTTTCAAAGCTGTATTCACTGACTTCGTATTTGTCGACCTTTTTGCCCATGAAGAGATTGGCAACATCCTCAACCGTCATTTCACGGTTGATTTCATTTTCGGTCTTGCTCAGGATACGGACGGTTGCTTTTTTGCTGCCTTCGACGACAATTTTGCCTTTGTCACCCAGGATTTCGAAGCGGTCGGTGCCAAGCAGGTCATGGGTGCAGGTGACGAAAACGCCGCTGGCCCCATTGGCGTATTCGGTCAGGGCGATGACGTCGTCTTCGACGGCGATGTCGCGCTGGAAACCAAACTTGAGCTGGGAAGTCACGGCCGTCGGCATGCCACAGATCCACTGCCACAGGTCGAGCTGGTGCGGCGCCTGGTTGACGAGCACGCCACCACCTTCGCCACCCCAGGTAGCACGCCAGGCGCTCTGGTTGTAGTACGCCTGCGGACGCCACCAGGTGGTGATCATCCAGGTGGTGCGGCGGATATTGCCGATCTCGCCGCTGGCGACGATCTCCTTGAGCCGCTGGTAGAGCGGATTGGTGCGCTGGTTGAACATCATGCCAAAGGTCAGTTCCGGGCGAGTGGCCGCATAGTCGAGCAGCTCGGTGACCTGCTTGCTGTAGACGCCAGCCGGTTTTTCCAGCAGGGCATGGATGTTGCGCTTCAGGGCCTCGATGCCCATTTCCGGATGCAGGTAATGCGGGACGGTGGTGCAGACAGCATCGACCAGGCCACTTTCGAGCAAATCGATGTAATTGTCAAAAAAAGGAACATTGGGGTATTTTTCCGCACACAGTGTCTTTTTCTTGGGATCAATGTCACACAGAGCGGCGAGCTCCGTGTTGCCGACCTTGCCGGCGATCAGGAAATTGGCATACATGCCACCCTCTGCACCGACTCCGATGATCCCCATTCTGACTTTTTTCATCTCGAATTCTCCTTTCGGCTTGGCCGTCCCGCTGATTGACTTCATCGTAACGATGGAATCTTGTTATACTTTTAATGATAGCAATTGCTCTCAAGTGACGTTAGCATTATTGTACGATCTTTAGTACATTTCTAAGGCAGCCGATTCACTAACCATCTTGTGATAAACTGATGATAGTTACAGCGATCTGCAGATCCCGTTTTCAGGAGGTCAGCCATGCGCACATTCAAATTGGGCCGCACTGGGCTAGAGGTCACACCCGTCGTCTATGGTGCGATCATTCATATGAATGAGCCACAGGAAACAGCCAACGCTCTCGTCGCCTCAGCCATTGACCGCGAGGTCAATTATTTCGATGTCGCCCCATCTTACCAGGACGCCGAGGTCCTGCTCGGACCCGCCCTGGAGCCGTATCGCAGCAAGGTCCATCTGGCTTGCAAAACAGGCGAACGGACCGCGGAAGGTTCCCGGCGCGAGCTGCTGGCCTCGCTCAAGAATCTGCGCACCGATCATTTTGACGTCTACCAGTTCCACGCCCTGACGACCGAGCAAGATCTCGAGACCGTCTTTGCCCCAGGTGGTGCGATGGAGACCTTTTTGTGGGCTAAAAAGGAAGGCCTGATCCGCAACATCGGCTTCTCTGCCCATTCGGAGAAAATCGCCCTCCAGGCCATGGACATGTATGATTTCGACACCGTCCTCTTCCCGATGTATTGGGCCATGGGCCTGAACACCGGCTGGGGCAACCAGATCGCCGAACGCGTCCGCCAAAGCGGAGCTGGCCTGCTGGCCATGAAAACCCTGATTCTGCGCAGCTGGCTGCCGGACGAAGAGAAGACCTATCCCAAATCCTGGTGCAAGCCAATCGCGGGCGACGATCGCCTGGCCATTGCGGCCATGAAATACGGTCTGGCCAAAGGTGCTGCCACCCTGGTGCCACCGGGCAATAGCGAGCATTTCCAGTTCATGCTCGACCACATCGACGAGTGCCTCGACCATCCCTTGAATGACAGCGATCTTAGCTTGCTTCGGCAGCAAGCAGAAAAGGTCAAGGACTATCCGATTTTCCAGGAACACTCGCATCATTGAGGCAGACCCCATTTCAATGCAGCTTAGCGCCAAGCTATTCAGGAGGTAGTGCATATGCGACTCATGGATCAAGCCATTCAGCTGGAAATCGATGGTGACCAGTATTATCATCAGCAGGCCAAGCTCAACCAGGGCACCCCACTCGAGACCGTCTTCATCTTGCTGGCCAAGGCAGAGATCAAGCATCTGGAACTCTTGCGCCAGATGGATCAGGGTTCCTATCCAGGCGTGGATGGCGATCCGTCAAAAGATGCCAGAGACCTTTTCAGTACCCTGGGCGAATTCAAAGTGGACCCCGGTTATCTGGCTGACCAGCTCGAGGTTTATCGTGCAGCCAAGGAAATCGAGCTCAAATCCATCGAGCTTTATCAATCCATGCACAAAGCTGCCACCCAGGCAGACGAAAAGAAGCTTCTGTTGTATTTAGTCAAACAGGAACAAAGCCATTATGATTTGTTCGAAAACCTGGAAACACTGCTGGAACGCCCCACGAGCTGGGTGGAGTCGGCAGAATTCGGCAATCGCGAAGAGTACTGAGAGTTTACGGTCTGCATGACATTCAAGATATCCCGCAGATAGTAGAAAAATCACCGGTCGTCTGACTGTCGAACAGCATGTAGCAGGCCAGGTAACTGATATCATGCTTTTCACAAAAAACCTATGGCATAGTTCATCAGACTTGGATGACGACAGCATCACTATCCTTGGGGACATCTTCAATTCGGTAGTGCTTCACTTCAATGTCTTTGATATCGTGATCTTTCAGCCGTTTTTTGAATGCCGAAGCGCCGAGGGCACTGCTGCCCATTCCTGCATCACAGGCAAACGAGATTTTCTTGTATTTGGAAACTGATACGCCAGCAGCAGGATTCTCAGAATAACCAAGAGTGATTTTTTTACCTTCAGGCTGATTTGACAACATTATTTGCTGCCAGGATTGCAGGTCCGATAAATGCATAGGAAACCATCATCAATCCGAAGCTAATAATTCCTAAGGTAAAATTGTTGAAGACCATTTCAAAACCAACAGGAATTTTTTCGTCGAGAAATTCGTCAACTTTCTTGATGATGATTCCACCCAATGGACCAATGATCAAACCAATTGCTCCCCCCTTGATCGCGGCCCGGGAGAGCAAGACCATCAACTCCGTCACCCGGGTCAGGATCACGGACTGGCTGGCACTGCTGGCAAAAAAGACATCGCCAAGAATCTCGTTGAGCACGACCTGGGCACCAGCCTTGTCGCCTGTCTCGACCAGTTCCAACAGCTGACGCTCTTTCTCGAGCGGATAGACTAAGCCCACATCCTGTCCGGAGTAGTCGAATGGCATGATCAGGCTGGACTGCTCATGCCATTCCACCTGTCATTCAGACACGACTGAGCTCATTCAATAAAACAGCACAAGATGACGATGGGCAGAACCACTTAAAGATCTTATTTGATGGTCACAGTCCATACATTGCTGATAATGTCCTCATTCGACTCCCAATCAGTCGGAATAAACCATCCATAGAGGTAGTATGTGCCTGGCGAGGTCAAGGTATTGATCGTCAAGGACGCTTTTCCGCGAGTCAGCGGAACAGCACTCCCAATCTGACTCCAACTGGTGCTGAATGGATCCGTTGAACAATAGAAATAGACAGTTCCAGCAGGAATGGACTTGATGGACCCAGGTGTGGAGACTGCAAAAGTAACGGTGATCTTTTGTCCGGGTCTGGCTGATTTGGTACCAGAGAGCGTAGCCGTATTTTCGGTTGTCGATACCCATCGTGCGTAGAGCGTTGTATCGGCAGCTGCAACGAAGGTACTGCCAGGATTCCACAAGAGTTCTATGCCTTCATAGTTGGTCATCCATCCAGCGCACGTGTAGACATTCTGATAATCGTCCACCGCTTGGAGTTTATCCGTGCTGAGAACGGTTACGGTATCACCGGAATGGTAGATCGTTGCGTCTACAGGCACTGTACCACTCGTTTTGCCGCTGGCATCATATGTTACCGTGAACGTTTGGGTGGGGTCGATGACAAAATTGGCGGTATAAGTTGCAGAGGCGTCAACGTTAGCCGGGAAAGCCGGGGACCAGCTATCGAACTTATATCCGGCATAACCATAGGGGGTCGGAACTTCAACGGCCGAGGCCCACGGTGTGCCGGTGAGGATCTCGTAGAAGTCGCGAGTACCATACACATAACCATGCGGGCCTTCACGGAAAGACACCGTGAACCAGTGGCTTGGGTCTTGGTCTTTCACAAAGTTTGCGGTATAGGTAACGTCTGCATTGACAGTGGTTGGGAAGCTGGGCGACCAGCAATCAAACACGTAGCCGAAATCGGGAACAGGAGTCGGCAGCTCAGGTACTGCAATTGCCCATTCTGTGCCAGCCTGGATATCAGCGTAGGTGGTTGTACCGGTCAGAGAACCATTTGCGCCAGCCTGGAAATGAACCGAATAGTATCTGGGTGTGGTTCCTGACAGGGTGAATGCAAGGTCATCTTGAAAATACGCATGGTCCCATTCACCGCCTAGAAATTCGCCGAATGAGATGCAATTATCGTTCCCTTGCTGTGAATTAAGCCACAGGAACGTACTTCCGTCATTGCCACTGACTGTGTTCTGGATGGAGATCCAGCCCGCAGTCAGTGCAACAGAACTTGGCAGGTCTATATCGAAGCAATAAGCTTGAACATCTTGATAAACCCCAAACGGGTATATTCCATTATGCGTTTGGTAGGTGGGTGAGAGATCAGAAAATTGGGCAACTGACGTGAATTCCAGTGTGGAGGCATTTCGCTGGTAGAAAGTGATCTGAAATTGCATCCCTTCGGGATTGCCAGCTTCCCAATACGGCGACTTCGCGGCAACCCCGTACCACCGGACATGACTAATCAGATAATCACTGGCGCCCCAAAAATCATCTGCGGCTTCGTAGGTTGAAAGACTGTCACCAAATGGGACGGATGTACTCGTATATGCATTCGTTGTTGCGTCTGTGGAAGCAGTCGGGATCTGCTCAAACAGAATACTACCATTGGCATGGACTGGCTGTGCCGGAGACACGATCATCATTCCGGCCAATAACGTGCAAAGGGTCAATAGGCTGAGCAGGAGTTTAGACAGCCCTCTAGACATATAAGTCCCTCCTTCTTAAAGATGCAAGTCCAAGTTCATCACTTGGATGAAAACAAAAAAACCGACCTATGAATCAGTCGGTTTCATCATTAGCTCCCCGTCATTCAGATGACCAGATACAAGTGACGGTTCAAAGCTCACTGGCGTGACGCTTGCTCTGCTTCAACATAAATTTTCTTGACAAATGCTCACATCCCTCAAATAGCAAAATGACTCCAATTCGATTATAGCACCTGTGCTTCAGACGTCAATAATCATATGTTATTATCAATATTTCGATATTTATATTCCTGCCCTCACCTTGTCCGTTGCGAACTGCTGGTGCAAAACCAAAACGGTTCTGCTCTGATGGTTTTTACACTTTCGCATCGTTTATTGACCTATACATTTAGGAGCTGGTATCTCTTCCCTGGTGATTGATGAGTTCGATTTGCGGCTTTGGGTGGCGGCGGTCGAGCAGGTTTTGGATGGAGTAGATGGTGGAATGGTGTTTGGGTTTGGGTTTTTGGGGGTGGTGAGAATTGAAAATGCTTGGACATATGGGATGTTGAAAGACGCCAGAAGGCTCGTCGTGCTCTCCAAGCCGCAAGCATGCCACAGTATGCCAAATGGCATATTTTGTCCTGTCTGAACTTGCTATCATGATGGCAGTGAACGAATCATCAGCAATATACCGCCTGGAGGTAAAAAATGGAAAAAAATCTTGACACTCTGATTGCGCAGGCCCAGCAAATCATGGCCAATTCGGCCATGACCCATGAACAGGCGATGACGAGCCTGGCCTCCTTGCCTGGACAGTTTGCCAGTGTGCTCAATCTCCCGGACGGATTTGCCGAGATGGAAGCCGAGGGCTTGCTTTGCAATCTCACCGAAGGCTATCTGCCTTATTGCCCGCGATACATCCTGCCCGACTACCAGAAGCTCATGGATGAAGGCTGCCGTTTTCTCCGGTTGAAGCCGCCGACAACACTGGCCGAAGCCATCCTGACCCTCGAGATCTTCTACCGCCATGTCCCGTCCGTGACCCATTACCCTGTTTATCTGGGCCGGGTTGACAAGATGCTCGAGCCGTTCATGGACAGCGTCAGCGAAGCGGAAGCCAGGCAGCAGATCAAGCAGTTCATGTTCTTCCTGTCGAGGAGCATTCCTGACTCGTATTGCCATATGAACATCGGTCCTGAAGAGACTCTCGCCGGCAACTACATTCTCGATGCCGAGATGGAGCTACAGGAAGCGATCCCTTCGATCACCATGCTTTATGACGAAAAGATCACCTCAGACGCTTTCTCTGAAAAGGCGCTAAGCTGTGCCCAGCTGTGTGCCAAGCCCAGCTTCGCCAACAGTCCTGCCTATCAAGCAGCCAATCCGTTTCCATATGGCATTGCCAGCTGTTACAATGCCCTGCCGCTGGCCGGTGGTGCCTTTACCCTTTCGCGGGTCATGATCAGCAGGATTGCGGAAAAAGCCAAGGACAGCAACGAATTTTTCGAGATCCTGCCCAAGGCGGTCAACACCCTGTGCCAGTTCATGGACGAAAAGATCCGTTACCTGGTCGAGGACAGCCATTTCTTCACCACGAATTTCCTGGTGCAGGAAGGTTTCATCAAACTTGAAAATTTCACGGGCATGGTTGGCATTGTTGGTCTCAACGAATGTGTCAACACGCTCCTCGCAAAGGATGGGATTGCCTCCCGATATGCCCAGAGCCAGGAAGCGGATGATCTGTCGCACAAGATCCTGGCGGCCATGAACCAGCATCTCGAAGCCTATCATTCCAAGTATTGTGATGTGACCGGGAATCATTTCCTGCTGCATGCCCAGGTCGGTATTGCCGAGGATATCGGAATCACTCCTGGAATCCGCATTGCTATCGGCGAAGAACCGGAGCTCTATACGCACCTCAAGCATGAGTGCAAGTTCCAGAAATATTTCCCGAGCGGTGTTGGTGAGATTTTCCCATTTGACGAGACAGCCAAAAACAATGTCGGGGCCATCCTGGACATCGTCAAAGGAAGCTTCGACCAAGGGATGCAGTATTTTTCAACCTACTCAGACACCTGCGATGTTGTCCGGGTCACGGGATATCTCGTCAAGAAATCAGACATTGAAAAGCTGTCCAGAGGCGAGGCAGTCGGTCAGGCCAACGCGACTTGGGGCTATTATGCATCCAAGAACCAGCACGCCCTTGAGCGCAAAACGGAATCTCTATGACCCTCCCTATCAGCACTGCAGCGCATAAAATGGCTACGCTGAAAGCTCCTGTCAACCACATCATCGATTCCAGTTTCATCGACGGGCCGGGTAACCGGACAGTGATCTTTTTCCAAGGCTGCAATTTCAACTGCAAATACTGCCATAATCCGGAGACGATCAACCTGTGTATCCATTGCGGACAATGCATTGCTGGTTGTCCAGCGGGCGCCCTGGAAATGATCCGTGGCAAGGTTGTCTGGGACGATCGGAAATGTGTGGATTGCGGTGCCTGCTACAAAAACTGCGCCTACTCGGCTACGCCCAGAGTCAAGGAGTCCACCGTCGAGGCAGTCATGGCGCACGTCATGGGCAACAGGCCGTTTATCCGTGGCATCACGGTTTCCGGTGGAGAATGCTCCCTGCAGCGGGATTTCCTCGTGGAACTGTTTAGTCAAGCCAAGGCGGCCGGCCTGAGCACCCTGATGGACAGCAACGGTGGATTACCGATCGCCTGGGACGACGAACTCATGGCAGTCACCGACGGAGTGATGCTCGACATCAAGGAAACCAATCTCCAAGTCCACCTTGAGCTTGCCGGCCACAGCAATGAAATGGTCCTCAAGAATGCGGTCGAACTCGCCAAGCGAAAGAAGCTCACGGAAATCAGGACGGTTGTCCTGGCTGACAATCCATACAGCCGCCAAACAGTGATCGACACCGGCGAGCTGCTTGCGCCCTACCTGAAAGACACCGAGGTGATATACAGGCTGATCAAATTCCGGCCGATCGGGGTCCGGGGTGAGGCTGAACGCTGGCCGATGCCCAGCCAGGAACAGATGGAAGCATTAAAAGCCCTGGTCGCCAGCAAGGGATTCGCCCGGGTGATCATCACATGAGATCCAATCAAATGAAGGTGCCGTCTCCAATCGCAAGATTGAGGCGGCACCTTGAGTGTGTGGCAGGCAACCTGCAGCCGGGGGGGCCTCAAGCAGGCTAGATATCCAGGCCTTCCAGGCAGGCATCATATTTCAACTGGATTTGCTTGAATGCCGCCTCGGAGATCACAATTTTGCCGCTGCGGCGTTGAATCATGCCTTCCTGTTCGAGCTGCTCCAGTTGCCGGTACAGGGTCCGGTTGCTGATGTTCAATTGCGCGGCGATGTCGTGCTTGCTGGCAGGAATGACGACGGGGAATGCCTTGCCGGCACTACGCTCGAAAAGGTAGATCAGCAGATTTTCATAAGGTGTATTCAGGGTGAGCTGGTCATTCCTGTTCAGCATCTTGTCGGTGAACTTAGCCAGGAACGACAAGGCAATCAGGGCGATCTCATGATTGTTTCTGATCGCACGGAGGAGAAATGCAGGAGACACCGCAACGCATTGGACGGCACTGGTCGCCTGCAGGGTTGCACCGTGTTCACCAAGTCCGTTCAAGGTCTCATATAATCCGTAAATCTGCGGAGCCTCCGACACATCACCTTTGAAATGAGTACCGCCGTGACTATACTTGAAGACAGCGACTTGACCATCGAGGTGAATCAGGATCCTTTCCAGCGGCAAGCCCATGTGAGCCAAGTAATCCCCTTTTTCAAACCGGATCATGTGCAGCTTTTCACCAGACAAAGAGGCAAGGAATGAGGGATCCCATTCCTTGCCATTGGATTGTGCCATGATCTTGGCAAACACTTGGATAAGCTGATCTTCGTTTGTCATGGTGTGTATCGACCTTCAGTCATTGGGCCGTCAGGCCATGCTCACAAGAGGCTTCACCTTGCTGATGGTCCATTCGATGACGGGCCCCGTGGCCATCGCCCCTAGAATCGTCCCGATGCCGAACTTGCCACCGATCAGCCAGCCGATGATAACCAGCGTGATGTCCATGCCGACCTTGACCCAGCGGATATGGATATGGGTCCGGTGATTCAGAACGATCATCAGGGCATCGACCGCGCCTTCGCCCAACCCGCCGGAGATATAGATCCCGATGCCGATTGCCGTGAAGACAATCGCCAAGACCAGTTCCAGCGCAGCAACGTATAGATTGCTGGGGTGCAGCCAGGAAACGGATAAGAAAATGTCAATGAATACACCAACCAGGATGGCATTGATAAAGGTGCCCGGGCCGATCCGCTTTCTTTCGATGAAAAGCAGGAACATCATGATGACAGCCATGATCATGATCGAGGTTTGGCCAACCGTGAATCCAATTTTGGTCGAGAGACCGGAAATAAACATGGAAAGCGGATCAACGCCTAATCCAGCGCTGATATACTGGGCGATCCCCAGGCTCATCAGGATGGAGCCAAAAACGACGAAAGCGAATCTCTTGAAAAACTTGATCATCATCATTCTACTTGCCAATGCTTACTTGGACTGGTTCATTTGTTCGAACTGGTAGATGGTCTCCAGAACCACATGGATTTCCTTTTCCCAGGCATCCGCCAGCTTGGTGTTTTCCTTGGTATAGATGACCTCGCCGGTTTTCAGGTTGCCGGAAGTGCCGCAGATACAGGCGGCCCGGACATTGCGCAGATGGGCGATGGTATACAGGGCCGAAGCTTCCATTTCCACATTCAGCAGTTTCAGCTTCATCAAATGTTCGAGCCATTCCTGGGTTTCGCCATAAAACGCATCATCGGTTGCATTGATGCCGTAAAAGACATTGATATCCGATCCCTGGGTCATTTCGCGCGCCGTCTTGATCAGCAAGTTGGTGAAATCAAAATCCGGGACAGCCGGAAAGCATTCCGGCACGTAAAACTTGGAGGTGCCTTCATTTTTCATGGCGCCCGTGCTGATCATCAGATCACCGATCTTGACTTTTTCGTGCAGGGCAGCGGAACTGCCGATGCGGATCAGGGTCTTGGCACCAATGTTGATCAGTTCTTCGGCAGCAATGGCGGCCGAGGGGCAGCCCATCCCGGTGGAGGTGACACTGATCTTGATTCCTTTGTAGAAACCTGTAAAGGTCCGGTGTTCGCGGTTATGAGCAACAAACTGTGCGTCATCGAGGTACTTGGCGACCCGGTCACTGCGCATGGGGTCACCTGGCAGCAGCACGTACTCGCCGATGTCGCCCGGTTTGAGCGCGATATGGTACTGGTGCTGGCCTTTGGTCACTTCGGATTTGTCGATCAGGTTCATAATGGTATCTCCTTGCAAATTTTGTTCTTTTGGTCAGGCAACGGTATCGACTTCGCCCAGGGCAGCGGGCGCCTTGGTTTTACGTCCGGCGAGAATCAACACCAGGAGGGTGACTGCATAGGGAATCATCTGGATCAGTGAATCAAGGATTTGGTATCCGGACAGATTCAGGCGGAGAGCCTGGGCGGCGGCAAAGACCAAGCTGGCGACGAATGATCCCAGCGGATTCCAGCCGCCAAAGATGTTGGCAGTCAAGGCCATGAACCCGCGTCCGGCGACCATGTCCCTGACAAAGAGATTGTTCTGGACGATTGAGAGATAGGCACCGCCCAGACCAGCCAAAGCGCCACTCAAAGTCACAAAGATATAGCGGTAGCGGTTGACCCGGATGCCAGCGGTTTCGGCAGCTTTGGGATAATCGCCGATCGACCGCAGGCGCAGGCCAAGTTTCGTCTGGTAGAGGAAATACCAGCCCGCGAAAACGATAAACAACGTGATCGGAACAAAGGGAGACAAGTCGCTAAACAGTGCCCCCAGGACCGGGATCTGGCTCAAACCTGGAATATTGAAATTTTTGATGGATTCGACGTTTCCAGACATCCCTTCTTTGCCCCAAACCGCTTTGACCATGACTGTGGTGAAGCCACTGGCGATCATATTGATGCCAACACCACAGACCACCTGGTTAGCCTTGAGTTTCACTGACAGATAGGCATGCAGGATTCCGACAAGCCCACCGATCAGCATGGCACTGAGGACACCCATCCAGGGGTTACTTGTCAGGTGTGTGCCTAAAACCGCGCCAAATGCGCCGAAAAGCATCATCCCTTCAATGCCCAGGTTAATCACACCGCTACGTTCCGAGAAGGTACCGCCGACGGCACCCAATGTAATCGGGATAGCCAGACGGATAACGAGCGAGAGAAAGCTCAGCGAAAAAATAGTTTCAATCAATTGCATGGACTTACACCCCTTTCGACCGGATGATGGATAAGATACGGGGCATGGCTACAAAGAGGATGACCAAGCCTTGGATGACAGAAATGACCGATGCGGAAATGGACGTGCGCATGCTCATGGACAGGGCGCCAGCATCCAGGGCCCCAAACAGCAGAGCCGTTAGGATAATGCCGACCGGATGATTGCGGCCCAGAACCGCAACTGCGATGCCAGTAAAGCCAAACCCAGGTGAAAAGTTGAGGATAAACCGCTCATAGGTACCCAGAACTTCCGTCACACCGGCCAGAGAGGCGACTGCGCCACTCAGGACCATCGTCAGGATGATGTTCCGGCTGACATGGATACCGCCGGACTGCGCTGCTGTCGCATTCTGGCCCACGGCCCGGATTTCAAAACCAAAGGATGTTTTCCACAACAGGACATAGACGATGATGGCCACAATGACCGCAATGAAGATCGAAGAGGTCAGCTGCATGCCGGGGAAAAGCTTCTGCAGCACCGCACCGCCAGGCACGACATCGGTCTGAGGCATCATGCCTTCAGATTTATACGGTCCATTCACCATAAAGGTTGTAAACAGGATGGCCAGGTAGTTGAGCATCAGGGTCACAATGACTTCATTGAGGCCCATCTTGACCTTCAAAAATCCGGCCACACCGCTCAAGGCTCCGCCCGCAGCCATACCGCCCAGGATAACCAGCGGCAGCAAGACAAAGGCCGGCAGATTGCCAAATTTCAAAGCGAGCGCGACACTGACGAAAGCTCCCAGTGTCAGCTGTCCTTCAACACCGATGTTCAACATCCCGCTGCGAAAGGCCAGACCAACGCCCAAGCCGGTGAAAATCAGGGGAATGCTTTTGCCCAAGGTATTGATCAATGCATTAAACGATCCAAATGCGCCGGAAAACAAAGCGCCATAAGCGTCAATCGGCGATTTCCCCATCAGCAGGATCATCACGGCACTGACCAGGAGAGCCAGAATGATAGAGAGAACGGATGAAAGCAGATCGTTGGCATGGGATCCGGTCAATACTTTAAGCCCTGATTGCTTGAGACTGCGTACATTGATCTTCATGATTGAACTCCCGGCTGATGACCGGCCATGTACAGGCCGACAGCTTCTTTTTTCAGTTCGCCTTTATTGAACAGCGCGACAATTTCCCCTTCGAAAAGGACGGCCACCCGGTCACTCAGGTGCAGCACCTCATCGAGATCCGCCGAGATCAGCAAAACAGCCTTGTCCGCATTACGCAGGTTGATCAGGCGCGAATGGACAAATTCAACGGCCCCGATGTCCAGACCACGAGAGGGCTGGGCGGCCAGGATAAAATCGGGATCCTGGCTGATTTCCCGTGCCAGGATGACCTTCTGCTGGTTGCCCCCGGACAAGTCGCCAATTCTCTGATCCGGATCGTTGACTTTGACCGAAAAGCGGTCAATATTTTGCCGGGTGTGATCCTTCAGGGCCTGCAATTTCAAAAATCCATGATTGGAGAATTGGGGTTCCCACTGATAGCCAAGCAGCATGTTTTCGCTGATCGAGAAATTTTCAAACATCGCCCGTTTATGGCGATCAGAAGGGATATAGCCCATCTTTTCCCGTTTGCGGGCGAGCGTCGAATCGTGCGTGATATCCTGGCCTTTGAGGAGTATCCGGCCTTCCTTGCACTTCATCAGCCCCATGGTCAATTCTTCAAGCTCCATCTGGCCATGGCCTTCAACGCCGGCAATGCCGACAATCTCCCCGGCCCGGATGTCCAAGTTGAAGGGAGACTTCGATTTCTTGTGCAGGCGGATACCCTGGTAGGACATGATGCACGGGCCTGGTTCATGCGTACCATAATCTTGCTTGAGATTCACATGGCGGCCAACCATATACATCGCCAGATCATCCGCATTGGTGTCCTTGCGGTCGAGGGTAATAACATTCTTGCCTTTGCGAAGTACGGTAATCCGATCAGCAATCGCCATGGTTTCATGAAGTTTATGAGTGATGAAAATGATCGATTTGCCCTGGGCTTTCAGGCCCCCCAAAATGACCAGCAATTCATCGACTTCCTGGGGGGTCAGGACGGCTGTGGGCTCGTCCATGATGATCGTATTCGCGCCGCGATAGAGTGTTTTCAAGATTTCAACGCGCTGTTTCATGCCGACGGAGAGATCAGCCACTTTGCTGTTCAGGTCAAGCCCAAAATTATAGATATCGGAAAGTGCTTTAACTTTCAGATAGTTGTTTTTCAAATCAAGATGGATGTCACCGACTTCAAAGCCCAAGATGACATTTTCCAGTACACTCAGTCGATCAACCAGCATGAAGTGCTGGTGAATCATGCCCAAGCCCATTTTCAAGGCGTCTTTCGGATGATGCCCATTGATTTCCTGTCCATTGATGATGATCGTGCCTTCATTGGGCTGGTAAAGCCCAAAAAGAATATTCATCAAAGTGGTTTTACCTGTGCCGTTTTCGCCCAGCAGGCAATGGATTTCTTGATTTTTGACTTGAAGGTTGACATGGTCGTTCGCGACCACGCCTGGAAAATATTTCGTTATGTCCTTCATTTCAATCGCAAACGACATGAACGACCCTCACTTCTCTTTACATGTTTCTGGATAAAACGTGGGTCCCCCGCACTGGCTACCAGCCCGGGGGACCCGGATGCTTACTTCTGGTATGTATTGCCGGCCAGGAAAGGTTCCACTTCTTCCAAAGCGGTGGGCACCTTGATGTTGCCACTGATGATCTCGGCTTTGATCGCTTCGACCTGGTCGATAACCGACTGCGGCACCTGGACATTGCTGCCGGTCAAATCATAGCCGATACCTTCCTGCTTCAGGCCCAGGGTATGGACACCAGCCGTGAACGTACCGTCTACAACATCTTTGATCGCGGAGTAGGCAGCGGTATCAACACGCTTCAGCATGCTGGCCACGATATGATCCGGATCGATGCTGTTCTGGTTGGAATTGACACCGATAGCCAGGAGGTTTTGTTCCTTGGCTTCCTGGAAGACGCCCAGACCGGAACCGCCAGCAGCGTGATAGATGATGCCGGCACCCTTGCCGTACATGACTTTGGAAATTTCTTTCGCGGTCGTCGGATCGTTCCAGCCGCCGACATAGTCGTGAACAACTGTCATGTCTGGATTGACATAGCGGACACCTGCTTCATAGCCGGCCACAAACTTGTTGATGATCGGGATATCCATGCCACCAACGACACCGGTGGTTGTCTTGCCAGCCAGCTGGGGGAGCTGGCTTTCCTTATGCAGAAGACCGGCCAGTGCGCCCACGAGGAAGGAACCTTCCTGCTCCTCGGAAACATACGAGGCCACGTTGGGCAGATCGACGACAGCGTCCAGAATGATAAATTTCTGATCCGGGAAATCTGCGGCGACCTTGGCCAGGGGTTCCATCTGGTCGAATGCGATGGTGACAATCAGATCGAAGGAACCGTCGCTGGCCATCTGGCGCTGCATCGTTTCATAGTCAGAAATCGTTTTGGGCTCGACGTACTGCAGTTCAATGCCCAGTTCGGCTTCGGCCTGTTTGCAGCCGGCAAAGGACAGGTCGTTGTAGGACTGGTCACCCAAGCCACCGACAACGGTGATCAAGCCGATTTTGGTCTTTGTTGCCGGAGCAGCTGTCGAACTGGCATCCGGTGCAGCGGTGGTGCCTGCTGCGGTGGTGGTGGTCGCAGTCTGGCCACATCCGGTCAGCAGGGCGAGCAGAAGGGACACCATAACAAGAATCGAAAGTACTTTTTTCATTCTTTTTCTTTCCTCTCAAACATGAATAAGCTTCAAATAAACCGGGTCTTTTGTTGCTTGCCTGATCTGGTCAGGTTTTACGCGACGGAGTCATTATGATTCCCCTCTGTTCCATGCAATCCGTGTATTGCATCAGACAATACGGGGCTTACCGGTACACCTCCTCCCGTCCCAATAACTTCGATTGTTCAATGGTTTACATTTCCGAATGCAGCTTGAATAACCCGGACAGGGCCTGAGGCACCTGATCCGGAGATCCGGCTCAGTGATAGATGGATGATGAGTGATGCTATGCGCTTAAGCGGTCATGGGTGATTGGATTTTTTGCTGGCACGAACTTCGATCGAGAAGCAATCAGGCACAAAGTAGTGTTTGTTGAAGATAATCGGATTGGAATCGTTGTCCTGGTAGATAGTCTCCATGATCAAAACCAGCGTATCGCTTTCCGAAAGCACGTATTTCTCGGAAATGAATTTGCCGACCCCAGTGGGTTGGATAACCAGGCGCGACCGGTCAGCGAGATCGTAAACACCTTGTGTCAGCATGGCGGTGATTTGAGGGCGGTCATTCAGGTCCAGACCTAGCTTGGTGATCGTTTCAATCGGCATCAGGGCCAGGGTGTAGGCAATCAGCTTGCCTTGCGACCGGTACCACAGGTCTACCGCCACGATCACAGCTGTGTTGAGTGCAAACATGTTCAGCTCGCGGATATTGGGCACTTCCAGGCGGAAATCCATTTCAATGTCATCGATCATCGACTTGCTGCAGAGATAGACAGGAGATCCGAATTGCTCGACACTGCTTACACCAGGCTGATTGCGTTCTTTGATGAAATTACCTTTGCCCTGGATCTTTTCAATGATGTTGTCTTCCTCAAGCAAAGCCAGGGCCTGGCGCAAGGTCATCCGGCTGACACCCAGGGATTCTGCCAGCGATGATTCCGAAGGCAGCTTCGAGCCGACAGGGAATGTTCTACCGTCCGTCAGCAACGGATACAGCTTCTCGTACACGAGAACAAAGGTTGGCTTCTTGACGTCATTCAGGGATGTGGCCATTTCGTGCATCGTTTGATCGCGCCTTCTCAATCCAGTCTTGGTTTGAATGATACATCATTTAGACAAGTGCTTAAAGGTTGCTGGCAATCGTCTGAACTTGTCTAAAGTATAAACAGGTTTGATCTGCTTGTATATTGCCTTTTAGTCTAAATTTATACTATTTTCTCTGTGCACCCTACATAATATCAGTCAATTTTACCATTTGATTTGGTTTAATCAGGGATAGTTTCGATTTTTCACCGTCTAACTTGTCTAAATTTTAGATTTATATCTTGTCAAAAAGACATTTGCGTACTATGATCGGTAATACCAAATAAACATGCATCGATTCGCACGGAACCGAATGGCTCGCACGGAACCGAATGGCAGCCGGAACGAAAGGTTATCCATGATGAAACATGTCCTGATTGATTGTGACACCGGAATTGATGATTCGATCGCAATCTTATACGCTCTGAAGAACAAGCACATCCATATCGAAGGCATTACGACAGGGTTTGGTAATGCGACAGCTCTCCAGGCAGCTGACAATACATTGAGGCTGATCAAACTGGCTCAATGCGGCTACGAAATTCCGGTTGCCGTCGGCGCCGAACAGCCATTGCACGGGGAACGTGAATCAGCACCTGTCCATATCCATGGTCATAACGGCATCGGGGATGCAGAACTACCACCATCTGACCAGAAGGTCCTGGCAGAGCCCGCCTGGGATTTCATCATCCGCAAGGCCAACGAACTCAAAGGCAATTTGATCATCGTCACACTCGGCCGGTTGACCAACCTGGCCCTCGCGCTTGAGAAGGATCCGGAACTCCCCTGCAAAGTCAAAAAAGTCGTTTCCATGGGCGGTAGTTCAGCTAAGCCTGGCAATGTCAGCCAATATGCGGAAGCGAATATTTACGGGGATGCCGAGGCAGCCGATATCGTGGTCAAAGCCGGTTTCAATCTGACGCTGGTCGGACTTGATGTCACCACGGAAACGTTCATCACGGGCAATGATCTGGAGGCACTGAGCCACTATTGCGCGCCGGAAAACAAGCCGATTGTCGAATACATGCAGTCAGCACTCCGGTATTATTTTAAATTTCATTATGCGACAGCAGGCCTGATTGACCGGTGCTACGTCCATGATCCTTTGGCAATGATTCTGGCTGTGAATCCATCACTTGGTAGCTACAATCCCATGAGTGTCCAAGTTGAATTTTGTCATCCCGAGCTCCGAGGAATGATAAAAATGGACAATCGATTTATATCTGAATATCTTCACGATGAAATTCTATACTGTACTCATGTTGATTCAGATTTAGCTGTCAGAAAACTCCTTTCTGCCTTTTAACCGCGCGATTTGCATCTTCATACAACTGGTCCATCTGGACAGGCTGAGTGGCCGACAAGATCAGAGCTTAGTGGTGATTCACATGAGAACACATTTGGAAATCAGCAGGAATCAGGGTAATATGGAAAAGCGAGTATTTTTAATCGTTCTAGATAGCTTCGGTATTGGCCAGGCACCGGATGCCGCAGAATTTGGCGATTCAGGGAGCAATACTTTAGCTTCAGTGGCACACTCCGGATTTTTTAAAACCCCGACACTGTCGCAGCTTGGTTTGTTTAACATCGATGGTGTTCAGTGCGGAACCTCTATTGCTGCACCAATGGGTGCATTTGGCCGGTTACAGGAGCAATCCCGCGGCAAAGATACAACTGTAGGGCATTGGGAAATTAGTGGTTTGATTTCGTCATCACCGATGCCAACCTATCCCAATGGTTTCCCAGCTGAAATCCTTGCTGAATTCAGTCGGCAGACCGGCCGAGATGTGATCTGCAATGCACCGGGTTCCGGCACTGAAGTGATTGCACAGTTTGGCAAGCAGCATGTAGAAACCGGCGCGCTGATTGTCTATACCTCTGCAGACAGCGTTTTCCAGATAGCCGCGCACGAGAGCGTCGTATCGCTGGAACAGTTGTATGAATACTGCCAGATCGCCCGGGGAATTTTGACCGGTACACACGGCGTCGGTCGTGTCATTGCCCGGCCTTTCACCGGCGAACACCCCAATTACGTGCGCACGCCAAACCGCCATGATTACTCGCTGATCCCACCCAAAGACACCATGCTGGACAAACTGCAACAGCACGGTTTTGAAACGGTTTCTATCGGCAAGATTTTCGATATATTTGCCGGTAAAGGTATCAGCAAATCAATCAAAACTAAAGGAAACACCGACGGTATCCAAAAGATGCTATCCTTCCAGCATGAAAAGTTTAATGGCCTCTGCTTCGTCAACCTGGTTGACTTTGACATGCTGTACGGCCATCGCAACGATATCGATGGCTATGCCCGGGCAATGCTGGAGTTTGATACTGCCCTTGCAGAATTTTTGAAGAACATGCAACCGGACGATATCGTGATGATCACAGCCGATCATGGTTGTGATCCCGGGTTTCCTGGCACCGACCACACCCGTGAATATGTCCCACTCCTGGTTTATGGTGATCCCATCCAGCCGAATGTCAACTTAGGCACCCGCCAGTCTTTTGCTGACATCGGAGCGACCATTCTCGATTTGTTCAATATACGCGAAGAAGTTGATGGGAAAAGTTTTAAAGAATTGATCATGACATAAAATGTGCGGATAGTGGCTACCCTCGCGTTGCCTCACCAAAAAAGTTGCTGAAATAGATGGGTTGCCTTAAAGAAGATTGTTATCGTAGCATGACCCTTATGAAAGGGGTGTCATGTTGTATGGTTACGATTCTGAATCATCAAGCACTGCCAAGTTATTGGACGTTCCACTTGATACTGTTAAATCATGGGTGGCTCATTTTTCCATTTTTCAGTGGTTTTCGCATATGCACCGAAAGCTGATCATGCGCCCTTTGAATGTTAACTATTAATCAGGAGACCTTGATCAAGAAG
>DIGA01000111.1 GCA_002419365.1 Mageeibacillus sp. UBA5734
TTCCCCGGGCCTACTCGACTAGCGGGGGAAATTTCCTTTGCTAGGTCGGAGCACTTTTTGGAACATTTTCGACGAGGCGTCAACCTGCTGCGGCTGTAAGCTTCACAAGCGAATTGCAGATTTTCCCAATAAGTGGACCAACCCCAAATCGTGAACATTCCGCACACAGTGCCAGACATGGCCGTAAGTCTGGCTCCGATTCGTGAACATTCCGCACACAGTGCCACCCCTGCCCAGACGCCACAACCCGCACTGATCTGCTCTGGACAGGTGCAGGCAAAACGGCTAGGATGACCGTTAGACAATCGACTAGCCTGGCATGCGATCACAATCCAGCAAGCAAAACGAAGACAAAAAAGGGGCTGCACACCATGTCTGAAATCACCACCAAACAACCGGCACCCACGAAAACGCTCCCAGCCAAGGCCGGGCCGTTCCTGATCCTGGCCGCGGCGCTGCTCTGGAGCCTGGCTGGCTTGCTGGTCAAATACATCCCCTGGCATCCGCTGGCCATCGCCTCGGCCAGGAGCTTGCTTGCTGCCCTGGTCTTTGTGGCTGCCTACCGTCAGCGTCTGCTGCGCCGTTTCAACTGGACCACGCTCATCTCCGGACTGGCCCTGATGCTGACCCAGACGGGATTCATCATTGCCAACAAGATGACAACTGCCGCTAATGCGATCATGCTCCAGTATGCCTCGCCGCTGTTTGTGGTCATTTTTGGCGCAATTTTCTACCACAACCGGCCGACAAGACGGGAAACCATCGCCCTCGGCCTTGCGTCGGCGGGCATCATCCTGTTTTTCCTCGATGATCTTTCTCCGGGCAGCTTACTGGGTAATCTAATCGCCACGGGTACGGGCGTGACGTTTGGCCTGGTTTTCCTGTTGAACAGCCGGCCGGAGTGTGACACGCCCCTGTCGATTTTCATTGGCCAGGTGACAACCTTTCTGATCGGTCTGCCCATGCTGCTGCAAGTCCGCGATGTGACGACCCCTTCGATCCTGGCCATTCTCGTCCTGGGATTTTTCCAGCTCGGCCTGGCCTATTTCCTGTTTGGGATCGGCATCCGCCTGACCCGACCGCTCTCGGCCAATCTGCTGGCACTGCTCGAACCGATAGCCAATCCGGTCTGGGTTTTCCTGGTTCTGGGCGAAGTTCCTGGCTGGCTGGCTGGACTCGGGGCAGTGATCGTGCTGGGATCCATCTTATATCTCAACCTCGAACGGTTGCGCCAGCCGGTCAGTCCCTGACAGAAGGCCAATCAATGACAGGCAATCCGTGTCACGATTTCAAAACCGCAAAAAAGGCCGTTTCTGATCGCAATCAGAAACGGCCTTGGTCTTTCAAAGCGGCAGAATGTTAATATTCGATGACGCGGGGCAATTCCTTGGCCTGGACGACCCAGCCTTCGACTTGGCTTTCCGTCGGAAGCTTGCGCACCAGCTTCTTCTCCTCGTTGACCTCGTGGAGCTTGGCAACGAGATTGGCAGGTTTACGGGTTGCCAGTTCTGGTACGGTATCGACACCCGCTGCTTCCAGTAGATCGGCATATTCGCCACCGATGCCTTTGACACGAGCCAGATCAGCCCGGTTGGTCCATTTCAGGATCAATTTGCCCGAAATGCCAGTTTTTTCAGCCAGGCCATCACGCCCTTTTCGTGATTTGCATGTGTCCAGGAGGTTTTCAATCGACGAGATTCCGTTGGCCTCCAGTGTGGCGGCATAAGATTCGCCAATTCCTTCGATTTCGGTTAATTTTGTCATATTCAAACTCCTTTCCTGTAAAAAATAAGGGTCCCACCTTCAGGTTAGCCCTCTTGTCAGTAAACGTCAATTCATTCGTTGTGACATTTGCTGCCGCCCGGCGACTGTGGAATACTAGAGGGAGCAAGGCAAATCGACCCTTCTAAAACGATCCGCCGGAGGCTTTGGATTCGCACATGGAACACAAGAAACCAGGCATTCATCGTTCGCACCTCTGCCAGGGCCAGATGTCTGGCTATGTCCTGACGAAGCCGGATGAATCCTGCTTCAATAACCGTTTTGGCGGCAAATGGCAACTGGTTCGTGATGTGAGCCTGCAAGCCAACGATCGCCCTCTCCTGATGCATGATTTTCGCCCCGGTATCGGTTGCTGCACGATCACAGCCTTGACGACTGTGTTTCGCCACCTCCGGCAACAGATTGCACGGTCATCCATTCCAGATGACTCGCCCAGCCTTTTCGACCAGATCGAATCCGTCGCCGCCCGTCATGGCTACCGGCCCAAACGTGGCCGGACCAATCCTTTGCGCATAGGCAGCATCGTCCGACATTTATTTCACCTGTATCAGCTGCAAGGTCAGGCTGGTTCGGCGCTCTTTCTATCCGCACATCAAATCAGCCGCGAGCTGGACGCAGGACGACCAGTGCTGATGAATCTTGCCTTCGGCCATTATCACCGTCACACCGTTACGGTGGTGGGGTATCAGCTCTGGCAGGACTCGACGCAGCAGACCAATCATCGTCAACGCCACCTCTGGCAGGTGCATGACGGCTGGAGTGAGACTGTCCGTTTCATCGACCACTGGGCCCTGACCCGGCCCTGGTCTGGCCACTGGTCGATCTACAGTGTGACCCGGATACGATTCAAACCGACCGCAGCCCTCCAACAGAAACCTTTTTAAATCAAGCTTGACAAAAGAGTCCGACCGATTTATTATACCCCTATAACCTATATAAATAGTAGGAATTAAATAGCACCCGATAGAAACGCACCACAGGAGGAAAACCCATGGCCAAGATCGTACAGTCGATGACCGAACTGATCGGCAACACCCCGCTCGTCGAGCTGACCCACTACAATCAGAAAAACGGCATTGCAGCCCGTTTGATCGCCAAAGTTGAATATTTCAACCCATCCGGCAGCGTCAAATGCCGCATCGGCAATGCCATGATCGTCGCGGGCGAAAAGGCCGGCCTGATCAAGGAGGGTACTACGATCATCGAACCGACCAGTGGCAACACCGGCATCGCCCTCGCCTTTGCCGCCGCAGCCAAGGGGTACCGCCTGATCCTCGTCATGCCCGACACCATGAGCATCGAACGCAGAAACCTGCTCAAAGCCTACGGCGCCGAGCTCGTCCTGACCCCAGGCAGTGAAGGCATGAGCGGTGCGATCCGGAAAGCCCAGGAGCTGTCTGCAGAAATTCCCGGATCGTACGTGCCGCAGCAATTTGAGAATCCGGCCAATCCGGACATCCACCGCCGTACGACTGCCGAGGAAATCTGGCGCGACACCGATGGTGAGATCGACATCTTTGTCGGTGGCGTCGGTACCGGCGGCACCATCTCCGGCGTCGGCGAGGTCCTGAAGGCCAAGAAGCCCGGTGTCCGAGTCATCGCCGTCGAACCGACCGATTCACCCGTTCTCTCCGGAGGGCCAAAAGGTCCGCACAAAATCCAGGGCATTGGCGCCGGGTTTGTGCCGAAAAACTACAACGGTGCCTTTGTTGACGAGATCTTCCAGGTCAGTAATGAGCAGGCCTTTGAGACCTCCCGTGCCCTGGCCCGCACTGAGGGCCTGCTCGTTGGCATCTCCTCCGGCGCCGCCGCCTACGCTGCCACCCAGATCGCTCTGCGCCCGGAAAACGCTGGCAAGACCATCGTCGTCCTGTTGCCGGATAACGGCGAACGTTACCTCTCGACGCCGCTGTTCCAGGAGGGATGAGGGAACAAGGAAAAATCCAAACCGGTGTCTTAAGGCCAAATAACAAAATTGATCGTTGGATAAAAAACTGATCAAAGCCAGGTGTTGCTGTTACAGATACATCTGGCTTTTTCATGCACTTCCCCCTGTGTCAATAGGAATGCTATGATAATCAGGTACAAAATGAGGGAAATTGGCAAACAACAACCACAGACTCAAAGAACGTACGATCAATCAGGTGCCTTCAAATATGAAAAAGCTGCAGACCATCATCTTCCAGTGGAACTACCTCCTGACTTTCCTGCTTTTCCTTGTGGTGGCAGTAGGTCTGGTTGCCTTTTCCCTCAATGTGTTCATCGACGTGTTGGGTGAGGCCCGGATCGACCTGCTCAAGCAAGTTGCCGAGCGCAGCAAGATCATCAACAAGACTGCAATTTCCATGGCCAATGCGATCTACAACAATACAACCGCCGATTTGCTCGACAGCACGGCAGGATCGAACAACCAGAGCAATCAAAAGGTTGATGCGATTGTTGCCGATTTCAACCAGTATTTTGACAATATCGATGTTGAGCTATCGGCACTGATCCTGATGCGCAATGGCTACCAGTATGCGTCGACAAATGAACTGACCAGTGATATCCAGAATGTCAAAAGCAATTACTGGTATGTGGACAATTTCTCCAACAATAAGAACGAGTTCTGGATCATGCGCTTTGGTGACACCTTGAACCGGTCCAATGTCATGTTGTCCTACGGCAAAGTGATCCGGAATTCCGAGGGCGACTATGAGGGCGTGATTCTGATCAATGCTTCGGAACGCACCTTCTTCAAGGTGTATTCCGACATTATCAATGCGGGCAACAGCGTCTATATCCTGGATCAGGATGGGTATGCGATCAGTCACCCCAACAAGGACCTGATCGGTTCGCAGCTCACATATATGCCGGCCTTTTTCAAGCAATATGGCTATAGCAGCTACCGGACGAACTTTGACAAGAAAATGCTGATCACCAACTACTATGACCCTGATACCAAATGGACCATGGTTCAGGAATCCGACTTTTCGCTGGTTTTTGGCCGGTACTACCCCGTTCTGTTGGTCCTGGCCGCGGTCCTTGCCCTGTTCCTGATGGTTGGATTTGTCACATCCCTGGCAATTTCCCGGGCTGTATCGCGGCCCTTGAAGCTTCTGGCCCAGAAACTGAGACGGGTGTCTTCCGCTCAGTTCGAAAAAGTCGAAGAGCAGCAGGCCTTTGTCGAGGTCCACACCTTCAGCCAGGTCTATAACGAAATGGTTGACAAGATTCGCGAGCTGTTTTTGCGCATCAAGCAAGAGGAGGAAATCAAGCGCAAGCATGAACTTGATTTCCTGCAGCTGCAGATCAATCCGCATTTCCTGCACAATACCCTGTTTTCGATCAAATGTCTGGTTGAAATGAACCAGAATGCCCGTGCCGCCAGCATGCTGAGCAGTTTCATGCAGCTCCTGCGCTCCCCGATCGCCAGTGAAAATGAAATGATTCCCATCCGTGTGGAACTCGACAATCTGAAAAACTATATCGACCTGATGAGCTTCCGCTACGAGGGAGTCGAGCTCGAATTGTTTGTTGAGGACGGTTTGGATTCTTGTCTGATTCCCCGCCTGTTGCTGCAGCCCATCGTCGAAAATTCGATTTTCCACGGGCTCAAGGATGATGGCAGTCCGCTGAAGATCGAGGTCTTTGTGTATTCCAGCGAACAAGGCCTGACCGTGAAGGTCCGCGACAATGGCATCGGCATGACCCGCCAGGAGCTTCTGAACGTCTGGGATCATTCAGGCAAGACGAGCAGTGGGATTGGCTTGGCCAATGTCCGGGACAGGATCCGCCAAATTTATGGTGAGGGCTATGATCTGACCTTGTCCGGGGCCAGGGGTGAGGGAACGGAGGCGGAACTGGTGATCAAAAAGCAGGTAACAGGGGAGGTCGCGCAGTGAACCCGCACAACAAGACTTTGCTTATTGTTGATGATGAGACGCCGATCCGCGAATGGATCGCGGCCTGTGTCAAGCACTATCCTGGAATCAGCCAGGTGGAAACTGCTCGCAATGGGGAAGAAGCGCTGAAAGTCTTGCGTCGACAGCCGGTTGATATTGTCCTGACCGATATCACCATGCCGCGCATGGATGGCATTGCCTTGCTCAGGCAGATCAAGGAAGAGTTGCCGGATATAACGGTCGTCATCATGAGTGTGCATCATGATTTCGAGCATGTCCGCAATGCTTTGAAAATGGGTGCTTACGACTATATTCTAAAAAACGAGATCACGCCTGACGATCTGTTTGCGATCCTGGACAGGATCATCAAGAACCAGGCTCACCTTCCGGATGTCAAAGAGACTGCCCCGGCAGCGGTTGATCCCATCATTCGGGCCCAATACATCCATTCCTTGCTGGCTGATCCGGACCAGACGATCCAACCGGAGGACCTGCGCCGCTATAAGATCGATCTCCAGGATGGTCCTCTGCTGGTCCTGGCCTTGCCCATGGTGCCAGAAACTTTGCCGGAAATCGATCGGGAATTGAATAGCCATTTACACCAGATGACCTTTTTAACCTATGGCAAAACCCGGTTGCTGATCCTGGCCAATTGTGATGCCGGCCAGGACTGGGTGGACCGGCTGGCCCAGATCATTGGCCTTGTGGTCGGCAGCCCCATTGGCTGCAGCCGGCTCAAGCCGGGTATCAAGGATTTGTTGCCCGCGATCCGGGAAGCCCTGGCCCAATGTGATCGCCAATTTTATGGTCCTTCTGGCCGGCTGGAATTTCCAGCTCGCAGTCGTGAGGAGGAAAAATCCATCAAGCAGGACCTGGAGCGGATGCTGAACCAGGTGGTTGAACATTACCGCCAGCATCGCTGTGACAAGGCGATCCAGGAATTCCAGCTGACCTTGGCGCAGCTGGAGCAATTTTTGATCCAGGACGTGGAATATATCCGGGATATGCTGGCGATGACGATCCATCGCCTGTTCATCGGTTCAAAAACCCTGGATATTGATAACAAATCCTATGAAAACCAGATCCAGTCCGCCCGCAACCTGGCAGAGCTCAAACGGGTTCTCGACCCCTTGTTTGAGCAAATGGCCGCCTGCGAGACCTACCCCAGGCCGATTGCGGAAGCCATTGCTTTCATTGGCCAGCACTTCATGCATTCGATATCCCTGGTCGATGTGGCCGAAGCGGTTCATTTGAATGAAGAATATTTCAGCCGTTTGTTCAAGAAGGAAGTCGGGATCAACTTCACGGATTACTTGCTCAACCTGCGCATGGAAACGGCACATAGCCTTTTGATGTCAACCGATTTGAAAATCGCTGCGATTGCCGAAAAGGTCGGAATCAGCGACAGCAAGTATTTTTCCCTGCTATTTAAAAAGACCTTCGATCAGACGCCTTCACAAGTTCGCGATCGCCAATAATGTCAAAATTGTTGAGTTGGATGTCAAAATCGTCCTGCTTTTCTTGGAATGTGTCAAAAATATCGACTCAGGAGTCCGGATTTTCAGTTTTGCCAGACTGGGTGGAACAGGACAATAGAGTTACAACAACCACCCCATACCATCAGTTGAAGGAGAGATTTGGATGAACATGCGCAAATGGCTCAGTCTGACCCTAGTCCTCGCTCTTGCTGTCACAATCCTTGCCGCCTGCACACCACCGCCGGCTACCACACAAGCTCCGACCACTGCCGCTCCCAAGGAAACCGCCGCTGGCGAAACAACACCGGCTGAGACGAAGTACCAGTCCAATGTGACCATCCGGATTGGCACCCAGCCGACCACCATGGGCACGCCCCTCGATTATGCCATGAAAAAGGGCTGGATCGAAGAAGCAGGCCTGAAGATCGAGCGCATCCTGTTCCCGACTGGCGCCCCGATCAACGAAGCTCTGGCAGCCAAACAGATCGACTTCTCCCTGAACGGCCTGGCCACGGTCTACGCGGTTGCCGCTGGTGACGTCAGCTGGATCGGTGAAATCAATACAGCTTCAGGACTCGGTGTCTATGTCCGTCCGGACAATCCAATTGTCAAGGTCAAAGGCAATGTCGAAGGCTACCCCAATATCTATGGCAGTGCCGAGACTCTCAAGGGCCTGACGGTTCTGGGTCCGCTCGGAACATCGTCCCAGTTCAATGTCATCACCTGGATGAACCACTTCGGCCTGACCGCATCGGACTATAAAATGCTCTCCATGGACCATGGCCCAGCTGCCCAGGCTTTCCTCGCCGGCGAAGGGGATGCCATTGCCTCCTCCCCGCCATACACCTATCAGCTGGAAGATGCTGGCATGATCAAAGTCGCCACGCTCGAAGACACCTCGGGTATCACCCTGGTTGATGGTGTCTGTGTCCGCAAGGAATTCCTCGCTGAGCACCGCGAAGATGTCAAGCGCCTGATGGAAGTGATCTACCGGGCCCAGGAAGATCTGGCCAGCGATGACAAACTGTTCTTTGATGTCTGTATGGAATACTACAACGAAAATGGCCGTGAATATGATGCGACCAAGATGAATAACGAAATCAAGGAACGCGATTTCATCGGCAAAGATTTCATGACCAAGCCTGACTACAAATTCGGTGCTGTCCTGTTCGGCATGGGCAAGTTCTATGTTGATGATGGCAAGATCCCGGCCGAAGATTATCCAAATATCGCCGCCGGCATTGACCCTTCAATCCTGGAAGAGATTTACGGCTTCAAGCTCAATGTGTACAAGGATCAATAACGACTGAATGGAAAGTAGAGGAAAAGGGACTTTAACCGGTCCCTTTTCCATTCAGCCCAGACGAGGCGGATTATGCAAAAAAACAAAACATTCCTATATCTGGCTCTCAGCGTGGTATCGCTGGCACTCTTCATCGGCATCTGGTACTACTTCACGGCAGTCCTCAAAGTCGTCTCGCCGAAAACCCTGCCTAGCCCTGTGCGAGTGTTCACCTCCTTTATCGACAAATTCACCAATCCCAATCCGGATGGTGCGACCCTTCTGGTCCATGCTGTATCCAGCCTGAAAATCACCCTGACGGGCTATCTGTCTGCGATTGTGGTCGGTGTCCCTCTGGGCATCGCCATGGCCTGGTATCCCAAGGTTGACCTCTATGTCCGTCCGATATTTGACCTGCTGAAGCCGATCCCTGGCGTCGCCTGGGTGCCGCTGATGATCATCATGATGGGCATCGGTTTCACGTCCAAGGTCACGGTCATTTTCATCTCGGCCATCGTTCCAGTCCTGCTGAACAGCTATTCCGGGATCAAGCAGACCCGCGACGTCCATATCTGGGTGGCCCGCACCTTCGGAGCCTCCGACTGGCAAATGCTGACCCAGATTGCCATCCCCACCTCGCTGCCCTATGTCATGACCGGGATCCGTGTCGCTCTGGGAGCGGCCTGGACAACCATCGTGGCCGCTGAGCTGATCGCCTCGACCGAAGGCCTGGGCTTCATGATCCAGCAAAGCCGCGGCATTTACCGTCCGGACATCATCATCGTTGGCATGGTGACCATCGGTATCATTGGCGCTGTCCTGGCGACCTTCCTGATGCTGATTGAATCCGTACTGGTCAAAGGCAGGTCTAAAGTATGATTGATAATACCAGAAGATCCAGAAAACATGGCGCCCGAGCTGCTGTCATCTCCATTTTCGTTTTCCTCCTGATCTGGCAGGCCGCAACAACCTTTACCTCACTGGGCATCCTGATGCCGTCGCCGATCATTTCACTCACCGCGTTCTTCAAAAGTTTTGTCCAGCCAATCGGGCCCTATCCGATTTTTATCCATATCTACTGGAGCTTGGTCCGCGTGGTGCCCTTCTATATCGTCGGGGCGATTGCCGGCATCATCCTGGGCATTTCCATGGGCTGGTACAAGCCAGTTGCCGCGATTTTCCGCCCGATTTTCGAGATCTTGCGGCCGATCCCACCGATCGCCTGGATTCCGATTGCCATTGTCTGGTTCGGCCTCGGCGAAGGTTCAAAATGGTTCCTGATTTTCCTGGCTTCGTTCATGAATGTCACGATCAACTCTTTTGCCGGTGCCAGAAGCACCGACCCTGTCCTGGTGGGCTGCTCGAAAATGCTCGGTGCCTCGGACTGGCAAATCTTTACCACAGTCGTTCTGCCCGGATCGGTGCCCTATATCTTTGCCGGCTTGCAGGTCGCCCTTTCTTCCAGCTGGGCCACCGTCGTTGCCGCTGAAATGATCCGTTCTTCCGAAGGGGTCGGCTGGATCATCATCAGCAGCCAGGAGACCAACAATTCGGTCAATACCCTGGTTGGCGTGGTCGCCATTGGTATCGTCGGCTTTTTCCTGGCCGTCATCATGCGAGAAGTGGAGGCCGTCCTGGTCAAATGGACGAAGCGAGACATATGAGTACGGAAAAACACATCATCATAGCCAAGGGCATCAGCAAGACCTTCACCAACAAGCGTGGCTCAACCAAAGTCATCGATAAAATCGACCTCGACGTGCGCGAAAACGAGTTTCTCTGCCTGGTTGGCCCTGGCCAGTGCGGCAAGACGACGACGGTCAATGTTCTCTCAGGTCTCGAACCAGCGACCACTGGCACTGTAACGATCAATGGCAAAACCATCACCAAGCCTGGACCCGACCGCGGATTTGTCTTTCAAAGCACCGCGCTCTATCCTTGGCTGACCGTCATGGGCAATGTCGAATACGGCCCCAAGGTCCGCGGAATTAAAAAAGCCGTGCGTCGCGAGAAAGCCCAGTACTACATCAACCTGGTCGGACTGGAAGGTTTTGAGCATTCCTATCCTAATCAGCTGTCTGGCGGCATGCAGCAGCGCGTCGGCATTGCCCGGGCCTATTGCAATGAGCCGGTCGTCCTGTTCATGGACCAGCCCTTTGGCGCCCTTGACGCCCAGACCCGATACCTGATGCAGGAAGAAATCATCCGCATCTGGGAGACCGCCAAGCGCACCATCGTTTTTGTCACGAACAATATCGAAGAGGCGATTTACCTGGCTGACCGGATCGTCCTTCTGACCAATACGCCGACCCAGATCAAGAAAGAGTACAAAATCGACTTTCCCCGTCCGCGTGATTATACCGATCCGGCGTTCCTGGCCCTGCGCGAGGAAATCACCAACGAGATGGACAAGACCCTGTAGGAGGACGTGAGACGTGGACAATCCCAAAGTCAAAGTCATCAACCTGACCAAGAAATTCGGCGACCTGCTTGTCCTGGATGATGTCTCGTTTGAAGTCGCAGAAAAAGAATTCATGTGTGTCGTCGGTCCGACCGGCTGTGGCAAAACGACCTTTCTCAACAGCCTGACCAAGCTCTATTTGCCGACCTCCGGTGAGATCCTCGTCAACGGTGAGCCGGTCGATATGAAAAAGAATAATATCTCCTATATTTTCCAGGAACAGTCGACCATGCCCTGGCTCACCGTTGAGGAAAATGTTGGAATCGGACTGAAGATCAAAGGGGTCAATAGCAAAGATAAAAAGGAAGCCGTCGACGAGGTGCTCGACATCGTCGGCCTGAATGATTTCCGCAAATACTACCCCAATGAACTGTCGGCCAGCATGCTGCAGCGCGTCGTCATTGCCCGGGCATTCGCCACCAAGCCGGAACTGCTACTGATGGATGAGCCTTACGGCCAGCTCGACATCGAACTGCGCTTCAAACTCGAGGACGAGCTGATCAAGCTCTGGCAGCGCACCCAGACAACCGTGCTGTTCATCACCCATAACATCGAAGAAGCCGTCTACCTGAGCGAAAAAATCCTTGTCCTGACCAATAAGCCGACTAAGATCAAGAAGATCATCGATAATCACCTGCCCCGGCCCAGAAACGTCGTCGATCCGGAATTCATCAAGCTGAGGAATGAAGTGACCGAACTGATCAAATGGTGGTAAATGCATGAAAACGATCTTCATCCTGTGCGACACCCTGAACCTGCGGATGCTGTCAGCCTATCATTCGACGGATCCAGCCCTGACCCCCAACATCGACCGGCTGGCTCGCCGCGGTGTTGTCTTTGATAGCCATTGGTGTGGTTCGGCGCCCTGCATGCCGGCCCGCCGCGATATCATGACCGGACGACTCAGTCTGCTGGAAAAGCCCTGGGGCGGGATCGAGCCGTTTGATCAATCGCTGCAGTGCATTCTCAGCACCATCACTAACACGCATACCCAGATGTTCAGTGACCATGCGCACTACCTCATCCCGGGTGGCGAGAATTACACCAAAGGGTTTACAGCCTGGGATGTGCAGCGTGGCCAGGAGGGTGATCCCGTCTGGGTGCGCCCCGGCAAGGTCGGTATCCGTCCAGATATTCGACCTGCAGGCTACAAGGGGGCCTATTCTGAGGCCGAACGCGAGAACCGCAGCCGGTTTCACACCGAATACGATTATCCGAGCGTGAAAACGATGTGGAATGCCGCCCAGTGGCTTGATGACAATGCCGGGGCGGACAACTTTTTCCTTTGGGTCGAAGCCTTCGATCCCCATGAGCCCTACGACTGCCCCAAATATTACCTGGACCTGTATGAAAAAGAAGGGGACTATGACGGACCGGATTTCACCCATCCATCCTATGCCCCCAATGAGTTTGATGCAGCGGAAACCATGCATCTGCGCCGCCGCTGCAAGGCCTTGATGACCATGACGGACCGTCATCTGGGAGAGATCCTCGATGTGCTGGACAAGCACGGAATGTGGCAGGACACCCTGGTGATCTTTACAACCGACCATGGCTTCCATCTCGGTGAGCACGGCTATATGGCCAAGAATTACATGCCGCCGTATAACGAGGTCTTCCATATTCCGCTGATCGTGGCGGCCCCGGGGATCGAACCTGGCCGCTGCCCGGCGGTGACTCAAAACGTCGATGTCTTGCCGACTGTCCTGGAGTTTTTCGGCATCGGACTGGAAGTCATGCAGTATCCGATCCATGGGAAAAGCCTGTTTGGACTGTTGCGCCGCGAGGTCACGAGTGTGCGGGACGGTGCCATTTATGGCTATTTTGGCAAAGAAGTGGCCTATACCGATGGCCGCTACACCTATTTCCGCGCGGCCCGGGACGAATCGAACGAACCGCTTTTCATGTACAGCTCGGTCAATTCCGTGCTGCGCCAGTATCTCGGAGCCAATGATGCGGTGCGTGTCGAAGACTATGACCAAATCGAAATGGGCCGTTTTTTGGAATGGACCCGGTATCCCCTCTACCGTTTCCCCGCATCCATCGTCAATTTCTCGAATTGGACCCAGAATTTCCAGGGCCGCAAAGCCTACAACCAGCATTCACTGCTGTTTGATCTGCAGTCAGACTACAACCAGGAGCATCCGATCCTGGATGAGCAACTGGAGGAAGAACTGATCACCAAGCTTCGTGCCTGTATGGAAGCGCACCAGAGTCCGAAAGAACAGTATCTGCGCCTGGGTATCGGACAGCCCTGAGCCATCAAGAGAAAGGAATTCCATATGCAACCCAATATCGTCCTGTTCAATTGTGATGACCTCGGCTATGGCGACCTCGGCTGCTATGGCTCGACCAAAAACGACACCCCCTATCTCGACCGTCTGGCTGCTGAAGGCCGCCAGTTCAACTCGTTTTATGTAGCTTCGCCCGTCTGCACTCCGTCACGTGGGGCCCTGATGACCGGTTGCTATCCGCCGCGTATTGGCTTTGGTGCTTTCCATGGCGACTGGGTGCTCTTTCCCGGGGATGATATCGGTCTCAATCCGAGTGAAATCACGATCGCGCGATTGCTGAAAAATGCCGGTTACGCGACGATGCATGTTGGCAAATGGCATTGTGGCGATCAGCCGGATTTCCTGCCGACGCACCATGGCTTTGATGACTACTATGGCCTGCCCTACAGCAATGACATGGCTCCGTCGGAAACCCGCCCGACCCAGCCACCGCTGCCCCTGCTCCATGGTGACACCGTCATCGAACAGCAGCCGGACCAATGCTCCCTGACCGAACGCTATGTCGAAAAGAGCATCGATTTCATCCGCCAGAACCAGGACCAGCCGTTCTTCCTGTATTTTGCCCACATGCATGTCCATCTGCCGCTCTACGCGCCGCAGCATTTCGTGAAACAATCCAGGAATGGCGATTATGGCGCCTGTGTGCTGGCCATTGACTGGGCTGCCAGAGCGGTCGTCCATGCCTTGGAGCAGATGGGCTTGCGCGAAAACACGATCGTCATTTTCACCTCGGACAATGGTTCGCGCAACGACTTTGGCGAAAGCAACGGCCCCCTGCGCGGGTCGAAAGCGACGACTTGGGAAGGCGGCCAGCGAGTTCCGTTCATCATCAACTGGCCAGGCCAGATCCAGCCAAGCATCAGTGATGCCTTGCTGAGCTCGCTCGAGCTCTATCCGACTCTGGCCCGGATCGGTGGTGCCGCGCTCCCGACGGACCGGGTCATCGACGGCCTCGATGCAACCGACCTGCTGCTTGGTAAGACCGAGCAGTCGCCGCGGGAAACCTTTTTCTACTACATGTGCAACAACCTCGAGGCCGTGCGCCAGGGCCCCTGGAAGCTGCACGTCTCGCGCCGTCCCGCAGCAGGCAAACCATCGAGCACCCACGATGGCACCACCAGCTCCAAGCCCGTCATCGACCAGAACGAGGCAGTCATGGAGCTCTATAACCTCGATGACGACATTGGCGAGACCACCAATGTTTACGACCAGCATCCCGATATCGTGGCCCGCCTGATGGTTGAGGTGGAAGCCTGCCGCCAGGACCTGGGTGACGAATTCACCAAGACCCTGCCCAGCCGCAGCCGCCCGATCGGCAAGGTCGAGAACGCCAAGCCGTTGACAGAATACGATCCCAACCATCCCTATATTATCGCCCTGTATGATCGCAACGAAGTCGGCTAAAGGAGACTCTCTGCCATGACACCGGCTATGAAAACACACCCGGATCAAGCAGCAAAACGAGTTTTAGTGATCTTGATGGACAGCCTGAACCGGCGGTTTTTACCTGCCTATGGCAACCCGGAGGTCCAGACACCGAATATCGACCGCCTGGCAGCAGTAAGCAGTGTATTTGACCGTCATTATGTCGGCTCAGCGCCCTGCATGCCGGCCCGGCATGATCTTTTGACCGGCCGGCTTGATTTCCTCGAGCGCAACTGGGCCCCGGTCCAGCCTTTTGATGTCACCTTGCCGGATGTCCTCAAAAGGAATGGCATCTTTTCGCACCTGGTGACCGACCATTACCATTATTTCCACCTCGGCGGCGAAAACTACCCCTATGTATTCGGCTCGTGGGACTTCATCCGGGGCCAGGAACATGACACTCTGGTTTCTGATCTCGGCCCCTTCCAGATCCGGGAACATTATGGCAACAATTCGTGCCAGTACGAACGCAACCGGGCCACTTTCCACAGTGAGGCGGATTATCCGTCACCTCGCACATTGCAGCATGCAGCCGACTGGATCGATCAGCACCACGAACAGGACTGGTTCTTGCTGGTCGATTCATTCGACCCCCACGAACCGTTTGATGTGCCTGATGAGGATCCTGATCTGATGTCGGATGGCTATACGGACAAGCTGTTCTATTGGCCGCCCTATGGCGATTCTGGTGTGGTGCCGGAGAACGCCCTGGCCCATGCCCGCAAACGCTATGAAGCCACGCTCAAAATGTCCGACCGCTGGCTGGGCCGTGTGCTTGATGTGCTCGATAAGCATCAGCTCTGGGAAGACACCCTGGTCATCCTGACCACCGACCATGGGTTCATGCTCGGGGAAAAGCAGCTGCTGGGCAAGAACTATATGCCGGCCTACAACGAGGTCTACCAGATCCCGCTCATGGTCCATGTGCCTGGCCAGACCAGCCAGACTCGCACCAATGCGCTGACCCAGAACATCGATCTGTTCCCGACCATCCTCGAACATCTGGGCATCGACAGCAAGCATCTGCGCAACCCGATCCATGGCCAGAGCCTGCTGCCCCTGCTGCGCGGCGAAGATACGCCTTGGCGCGATGCTGTGATCTACGGCATGTTCGGCCGCCAGGTCAATCTCTGTGACGGCCGCTACACCTATTTCCGTTCGGCTGTGCGACCGGACAATACCCCGCTTTCGGTCTACACAGCGATGCCAAGTACAATCAACCACTACTGGGACCCAGAGCATCTCTCCGACATCAGGCTGATTGAGGCTGGACGATTTCTCAGCTGGACCGACTATCCGGTTTTCAAGATTCCGAACATCATCACCCAGCTGTCTGATTTCTCGCATGATTTCAAGCAACGGGACGAGATCGTGGCCCACAACCTGTTGTTTGATCTCGAGAGCGATCCGAACCAGGAGCATCCGCTTGCCGACCCTGGCCTGGAGCAGGCGCTGTGCCAGAAGCTGAGCCAGGTCATGATTGCGCATGACTCGCCACCCGAGCAATTCGAACGATTGGGGATCTGAACATGAAACGCATCCTCCGCCGGCGCCTGCGCGAGTTTGCCCGCCAGGCCGGGGAAGGGGAGATCTTGTGAATGACCTCAATCCTATGACGTCTGGCTCTGATGGTGGTTGGAGCCTGTACGACCCATAGGCCTTGCCCGGTGAATCCCCTCCTCCTCGCCGGGTGCTCCAGAAAAAGAGTGGCTGCTTCCTTGCGAGGCGGCCACTTTTATGCTTTGTCAGTGATGCTATCCCATGCGATAATCATGAATGAATGCTTGAATACTCAGTTTGCCTAGCCTTTTGGAGGACCATCTCTTGAAATCACTCAGCCTTTTGATCAAACCTGCTTCTGGCAATTGCCAGCTGCGCTGCCGCTATTGCTTCTACGAAAATGTCACTGAGTCGCGCCAGACGGCCAATTATGGCGTGATGAAAGATGAGACACTCGACCTGCTGGTCAGAAAAGCTATAGCTGAAACCACGGACCAGTGCTCCTTTGCCTTCCAGGGAGGGGAACCAACGCTGGTCGGCCTTGATTTCTACCGCGATCTGATCAAGCTTCAGGACAAATATCGGGTGGAGTACCAGAAAAAATCGCTGGTGATCCATAATGCGATCCAGACCAATGGCATGCTGCTCGATGACGACTGGTGTGCTTTCCTGGCCCAGCACAAATTCCTGGTCGGCTTGTCACTCGATGGCGACAAGGATATCCATGACCTGAACCGGGTCGATGCCGCCGGCAAAGGAACTTACAACCGGGTGATAAAGGCCGCTCGTCTTTTAGAGAAGCACAAGGTCGAGTTCAATATCCTGGTGGTCGTCACCCGCGAACTGGCTCGCCGGGCCAAGCACGTCTACCATGCCCTCGTCAACAATGGCTTTCGTTACCTGCAGTTCATCCCCTGCATCGATGATTTTGGCCAGGAGCCAGGATCCAGTCCATATTCACTGACGGCTGAACGCTATGGTGAATTCCTGAAGAATCTCTTTGATGAATGGTACAAGGACTTCATGGCCGGGCGCTACATCAGCATCCGCCATTTCGACAACTGGATCCACATGCTCCAGGGCCAGCCACCGGAAACCTGCAGCATGAGCGGCCGTTGCACCTGCTATGGCGTCATCGAGGCAGACGGCAGCGTCTACCCCTGTGACTTTTATGTCCTCGACGAATGGCGGCTTGGCTCGATCAAGGACAGCTCCTTTGCAGACTTGCTCACCAGCCAGTTGGCCCAGGAATTTGTCCAGATGTCCTGGCCGATGGCCCCCAAATGCCAGTCCTGCCAGTATTATCCCATCTGCCGCGGCGGATGCCGGCGCGACCGTGAACCGCTCCAGCTGGGCGAGGGACAGGATGCCAGCCTCAATGTGTACTGCGACGGCTACCTGGCCTTTTTCGACCACACCCTGGGCCGGATGCAGCAGATCGCGCGGATGATTCAACGGTAAACGATCGCCTGAATTGTTTGCCAGGTCATTTAAAATGTCAGATTATCCATACTTGAAGTCGGATTCATGGGTTGAATCATTCCTGCAATCTGGTGGACAATGGGACTGTTTGATGGTTGCTCCAGCAAGATGATCGATTTGACATCCCATTCTCGAAAGGAATTTTACTGCCATGCCATACATCATACTAGCTCTGGTCGCCACCATCATCGGCGCAGTCGTCGGGATTGGCGGTGGCCTGATCATGCGTCCAATGCTCGGCATCATGGGCGTCGCCAAGGATCTGGCTTCGTTCACATCCGCCATCGCTGTCTTTTTCATGGCAATATCCAACCTGGTCACCCATCATCGCCGCGGCACCAAGATCGAGCTCAAAGGAACGATCCCACTGGCCATCGGCAGCATTATCGGCGGATTCTCAGGTGGGGCCCTGCTCAAACTTGTCTCATCCGAGGCGATCAATATCGGTTACATTTTTGTTCTGATCCTGATTCTGGTTGCCGTGCTCGGTCGACCCTATCTCAAACCGTTCAAAGTTGAGAATCCCATCGCCCAGATGGCAATTGGCCTGGTCACCGGTTCACTTTCAGGCCTTTTCGGCATCGGCGGTGGCCCCCTGCAAGTGGCGGCGCTGCTTCTGTTTTTCAACATGTCGGCCAAGGAAGCTGCCGTCCAGAGTGTTTTGATCACCCTGTTGACCACTGCCGCAGCGCTGCTGCGTTATACGATCGACGGTTACGCCAATTTCTCGATTGCCATCTACATGGTCCCGGCGGCCATCATTGGCGGTCTTCTCGGCAGCATCCTGAACCGCAAATTCTCGAACCGGATGATCACGACCATCTTTTGTGCCGTGATTGCCATCATGCTGGTGATGCAGATCGTGTCAGTGGTGTGAGGCGGAAACAGAAAGTAATTTTTCATCTCCTGTGTGCTGAACTAAAAGAATAATTGTGAGTTTTATATTCCAATTCCCGTTGACATTCTCCTGTTAAACCTCATAATCGAATATACATACGTGTTTATATTGATATTTTCGATTTCCAAGGAGTACTTCATGGGAGCTTCTTTTAAGCGAGTATCCCGGGCGGATGTTGCTCGACATGCAGGCGTGAGTGAAACCATTGTTTCCTACGTTTTGAACAACAATCGCTATGTCGATAAGACAAAGCGGGAACGGGTAGAACAGGCCATCCGAGAATTGCACTATTTACCTAACAACAGTGCTCGTGCACTGAAGGGTAAACGAAGTAATCAGATCATATTCATCGCTGACAAGATTTCGAATGAGCATTTTGGCCGCATCATAGCAGAGATGGACCAGTCTGCCTATGAATATGGCTATCTGGTATCCCTTGTCAGTAACCGGAATAATGATGCATTCATTTCTCATATCATCAGTCGCCAAGTGGATGGCATTGTCATCAGCTCGATCAGTTTCTCGGAGAAATACATCAATCAGCTTGCTGAGGCGAATATTCCGATCGTTCTCTTGATGAATCGGGAGTATCACCAGTTGCCGCCGCAAGTAGGTAAAATTGACACGGGACTCTATGATGGAATGTGTGATTGTGTCAATCATTTATATGCCAAGAAGCGTCGGAAAATTCTCTACATTGATCGATACAGCAAGAATAACAATTTCAGCAATATGGAGGATTTGCGTTACCGGGCATTCGTTGAACAAATGCAAAGGCTGGGATTGGAATTCAGTGCTCAAAACATCATTACTGGATGCCAGGATGAGAACGAAGTATTCGAAAGAGTCAGATCCGTGCTTCAAAGTGAATTCCTTGTCGATGGGATCATTGGGAGAAACGATAGTCTGGCCTGCATTGCCATGGAAGCGGCTAAATCACTGGGGAAAATCATTCCTCAGGATATCGCTTTGGTTGGTTTTGACAATTCTTCACTCAGCCGCTACACAGAACCACAATTGACTACGGTAGAGATTCAAAGAGATAAGATTGGCCAAGCCACCATCGAAATGCTACATAAAATGATCACAGGTCAGCAAATTGAAAACTTGAAATTCACCACACGATTAATCGAACGCCACAGCACATAAAGCACGAGGAAATAGATATGAAACATCGTTTGAATGTTGGTTTTATCACAACCGTATCTGGCCGCTGGCCCCGTGAACTCCCAGAACAGCGTCAAAAGGAATATGGTTCATGGCTGGACGTAAATTTACCACAAGTCCAGATCATTCATGCAAGCAGATTAGGAGATTCACCTGTTGCCATAGAAGAAATTTGCACCGAATTTCGCCGGCAGGATGTAGATTTGATCATTCAGGTGTATGGTGCATTTACGGGTGATGATGTAGCGGCAAGACTTGCTGAAAACCTGAATGTCCCACTTGTCCTCTGGGCTCCTTATGAGCCACCTTTTACAGGTGGCAGGCTCCTCGCCAATTCGTTGGTCGCAGCAACAATGAATGCCGCGTCATTGCATCGACTTGGTTATCCCTGTTCAGTGATTTATGGCAGTCATGATGACCCGCGTGCTGCCAGCCAGGTTAAGGAAATTGTCCAGGTTCACGATGTTAGAAAAAAACTGCGTGGAACCCGGATTGGTTTGATTGGCTATCGACCGACTGCATTTTACAACTCCGCTTTTGATGAGGGATTGATTCGCCGGATTTTTGGGATCAATATCGAAGAAACGGATCTGAAAGTCGTCTTTGACAAAATGGCAGCAGTTGATGTGCAGAAAGTATCCCGGGATATGGCGGAGATGGGTGCTGCCTATGATACAAGTAAACTCCCGGAAGGCTATCTGGAAAACCATTCCCGATTGTATTATGCCTTGCAGGATGTTTTACATGAACAGGCATATGATTTTTCTGCTTTGAAATGCTGGCCTGAAATGGGCAATCTGAAAACAACCCCTTGTGCAGTAATGAGCCGATTGGCAGATGAGAACATGAACATTGCCTGTGAAGGTGACATGGATGCCACTTTGGCGATGGTGATCGAGAAATACATGACAGGATTGCCACCTTTCATTTGTGACATGATTAATCTTGATGAAGATCATAATACCCTGACCTATTGGCATTGTGGACAGGCTGCAATATCACTGATGGATCCTCGTTCGCCGACTTCTTTGGAAAACCACCCTTTGGCCGGTCAAGGAACCGCATTCTATGGCACACTCAAGGAAGGTCCTGTGACAATTGCCAGATTTTGCAATATTGGTGGCAAGTATAAATTGTTTCTGTTAAATGGTCAGGCCGTTGCGACGACGCGAAACACAAAAGGTGTCATGGTGAATGTCAAAGTTGATATGCCTGTCCGAAAGGTTCTGGATACCATTGTCCGCGAAGGTGTTCCACACCATTACAGCATTGTCTGGGAGGATGTTTCAGGCTTGATGCGATCACTGGCTGGTCTGCTGGCGATTGAAGTGATTGAAGTTATTTGAACCAGCGCTGGAACTGTCGAAGGGGAGAATGTATTCCATGCTGTATGATGTATCCAATGACTTTTTGAAAGCAACTGTCAATGATGAAGGGGCAGAACTCTGGTCATTGCTGGACATCCAGAATGATCGAGAAATGATCTGGCAGGGAGATCGAACCATCTGGCCACGTCGTTCTCCCATTCTCTTTCCCTGGTGCGGGTCCATTCTGAATGGGAATTTTGAACATGATGGCCATCACTTCACTGCTGGAATTCATGGCTTTGCTCGAGATTGTCAGCATCGGTTGGTTTCTCAAACGACAGACTGCCTGGTTTTCGAATTGACTTCATCCAGCCAAACTTATGCCAAATTTCCCTTTGAATTTGTTTTGCGGTCTACCTATTGTCTTGTTGGAGCGTCTTTGACGTGCAAACTGGAAGCTTTCAATACTGGCAACCAGACCATGCCGGCTGCTTTAGGTTTTCATACGGGGCTAGCTTTGCCGCTTGATTCTGGACACGCAAAGGCACGCTGGTTGCTGGAATTCGAACCCAATGAAGGTTTTGTTCTGCTTCAAGCCAATGATAAGGGCCTTTTGACAGGAGAACAAACTTTCTGGCCTGAAGCACGATCCGGCTTACATCTTACCGATGAACCTATCCGAACCAGTCTGATTCTTTCTTTACCGGAATCAGAGGGACGAGTTACAGTATCACAGCCAGATTCAAGCAACAGGGTTATTGTTTCATACACGCATGCGGATAGATTGGTGCTCTGGTCCACAGGTTTCCCGGCTCGGTATCTTTGTATTGAACCTTGGAACGGTCAGCCGGACTCAGAAGATGCTCCTCATTCCATTCTGGATAAAACAAACTTGAAACATATTTCGCCGGGGAAGAGCCTCGAGCTCACCCAAACCTTGTCTATCTGATTGTGGTCGGGGGACAGAGAAAAATCCTGAAGTCAGGGGAAATACCATGCCAATGAAAGATTCTGTGGTTTTCAGTAATGGCCAGGTGGTGCTGGATAACCAGTTGATCCTGGCAGACTTGGTCATAGCTCAAGGAAAAATCCTGGCCATCCTTGCGCCAGGAACGTCAAGTGGCGACAACGTCGTGGATCTGTCTGGTCGACTGATCTTGCCAGGTTTTATTGATTGCCATACGCATGGTGGGATGGGTATTGATGTCAATCACGCAACAAAATCCGACCTGCTAAAATTAAGCACATTCTTTGCTTCTTGTGGAACTACCGCGTATTTACCCACTGTTCTGACTGACACCTGTGAACAGACAACAGAGTGCCTACTGGAAATTGCAGCTGCCATGCAGAGTCAGTCCGTTACTGTCCAAGGCGCACAAATTCTTGGTGCCCATCTGGAAGGCCCGTACCTGTGCCCGGAATATCGAGGCTCCATGCCGCTCTCTTTATTGAGAAATCCTTCCTGGGAAGAGTTTTCCATCTGGCAAGCTGCAGCCAATGATGCTATCCGGCTCATGACGATTGCACCGGAACTGGATGGAGCAGAAGAATTTGTCGCCAGGATCACAGAAAAGGGTGTCATCGCCTCCCTGGGACATTCTGGGGCGACTTATGAAGCCGCAATTGCCTGTATCCAAGCAGGAGCAACATCGACGACACATACATTCAATGGCATGAAATTACTCCATCAGCATGAACCAGGCATACTCGGTGCCGCTTTGGAAAGTGATATTTATTGCGAAATGATTTGTGATGGCCGTCATCTTCATCCAGGCATCGTTCGACTTTTATTAAAAACAAAAGGGCCTGAGCGTATCATCGCTGTAACCGATAGCATCATGGCAGCGGGCTTGGGCGACGGGGCTTTTAAGTTGGGGGTGAATGATGTTGTAGTCATCGATGGAGATGCACGCCTGGCTGACGGTTCATCTCGCGCTGGCAGTACCTTGACCATGATTCATGCATTTCACAACATCTTGAACTTCACGGACAAGTCGATTCCAGAAGTATCTCGTCTCATGTCTGCCAATCCAGCAAGGATGCTAGGCATCGATTCCTTCAAAGGCCAGATCAAACCAGGATATGATGCAGATTTGGTCGTGCTCGACTCAAAAATGACCCTGCAGGAGACATGGGTCGCTGGAAGCTGCTGCTTTTCCCTGCGCTGACCAGATCCGAAATCAGTTCGCGGGCAACATCTGTGCGAATCATTGAATTGACAACGGATCAAATTAAAAATAATCGGGGTTTTTCACAAATAATGATTGACAACGGGGATGGGCTTCAGTATTGTAGAAACAGATATACACACGAGTTTACATTTTCTTTGTCTGAATCTAAGTGATCCAAAACCAAACAGAAGAAATTTGAATCTTATAATAAGGAGGGGGAGAGAAGGTCTATTTGCGGCACGATATACACACGTATGTATAAAATTCCATAACGATGATCAATTGCTTAATCAAAGTTAACGAAGGAGACACTTATGAAACGAGTTCTTGCCTTGATCCTGTCAATTGTTATGCTAGTTTCACTCGCAGCATGTGGTTCATCTGCTACTACTGTGGCTCCCACTGCAGCTCCGGACACCCAGACAACTGCTGCTCCTCAGGAAACTACAACAGAGGCACCAGCTGAACCAGTCACCATCAAAGTTGCCAATTATGCCTTGCTTGAAAAGGGTTATGAAGAATTCTGGACCAAAACCAAGGCTGATTTCGAAGCCAAATACCCACATATTACAATTGAATGGGTGACAGCACCTTACGGCGAAATCCTGAACCAGGTCATCAACATGGCTGGCGGCGGTGACAAAGTGGATGCCATGTTTGGCGAAATGATCTGGATCCCGACCATGGCTGATTCTGGGTTAGCGGCTCCGATTGCTGATGTCCTTGACCAGGATTTCATCAATGACTATTATCCCAATGTTTTGGCTGCACACGAATTTGATGGCGAAGTCTTCGCAGCACCGCTTTATGTCTCATCGTCGATCCTCTTTTACAACAAAGATTTGTTTACGCAGGCTGGGCTTGATCCGAACGCTCCTCCCAAGACCTATGATGAGATGCTGACCTACGCTGAGAAATTATCCAAACTGAAAACCAAAGATGGCAACCCTGTTTTTGCCTTCGGTCAGCCGACAGCCTCCGTTCCAGTCGTTGGTGCTTCCCTGACCTCTGCTGTAGCCAATTTCGGTGGCAGTTTATTCGATGCACAGGGTAATCTGGATGTCAACAACAACGGATTCAAAGATGCGATGGCCATGATCAAACTATTGGATGACAAGGGATATAATCCCCAGAATTCAAAACCGAAAGATTTGCGCAACCTTTTTGCCCTCGGTCAACTGGCTATGTATTACGACCAGGCTTGGGGATTCAATGGTGTCAAGAGTATCAATCCTGATGCAGTGAATTTTACAGCCACGGCAATGCCCCTGGCTGGAGGTTCTGGTACTGGTGCAACCACTCTGCAATCCCACTGCTTCTTTGTCATGGATAATGACGATGCCCGCAAAGACGCCGCCAAGAAATTCGTCCAGTATGTCATCACCCCGGAAGTTCTGAATGATTACATGGCTAACATCACGCCAGCATATCCAGCCCGTAAGTCCATGGCGCAAGTGCCAGAAGGCGTCAACACCAAGATCCTTTCAGGCGCTGCCGATTCGACCTCCAAAGCTGTTGAAACACCTTTGTTTGCCTCCCAGAATAACTTCAATCTTGAGCTGTGCACCTTGGCACAAGGCATCACCGTCGGTGACAAGGCCGTTGAAACAGCAATTGCTGATTTTGAAAAAGCAGCAAAAGGCGTCCTTGGACAATAAATAAAACCCGGTGTGGGAGCTGTCTGATCAGCTCCCACACCCCTCCACTCATGTGAATATCAGTTGCCCGATAAGCCATTTTAGAAAGCGGTGTTTATGGTGAAGTCCCTCCCTTTGAAACAAGCTACTCAGGACAAACTATTCTCCCTTGGCTTGTTATTTCCTGCGATTCTGATCACATCCGTCTTTATTCTGGTACCTGTTGTGGATTCCGTGATCCGCAGTTTCATGGATTACAAAGTCCGCAACATTATCTCTGGACGGCCAGGCACTTGGAACAATTTTGCTAATTACATTAAATTGTTTGAAAATGAAAAACTGGTTCCGGCAATCACCACGACCTTTTCTTTTGTCTTTGGTGTAGTCCTGGTTCAATTGCTGCTTGGCTTTGCCCTGGCCTTGGTCCTTGATCGGACTAAGCATGGATCCCGATTTCTCCGCAGCATCATGATGACACCCTGGGTCGTACCGACCATGATATCCGGTCTGATGTGGATGTGGGTCTTCCAGCCACAGTACGGTCTGCTCAAGTATCTGGCCAGTGTTGTCACGGGAGGCCAGGTGACAGATTTTGCCATCCTCAACAACCCCAGGACAGCCTTACTTGGGATTGGTATCGCAGCACTCTGGAAGCAAATCCCCTTGATGACGTTGCTCTTGCTAGCTGGACTGCAAAATGTGCCCTATGACATCATTGAGGCTGCTACCATCGATGGGGCTAATGCGACTCGACGCTTTTTTGCCATCATAGTCCCGTACATGACCAGCGTGATCAAAGTTTCTGTTTCCATGTCGATCATTGAAAATTTCAAGCAGTTCCCCCTGTTCTGGACGATGACGGGTGGCGGACCAGATAATGCAACGACAACGCTGGCCGTCCTCAGTTACCGCGAAGCTTTCGTTTCCAGCAATTTTGGTTCTGGTGCTGCCGTTACGACTGTCTGGATGCTCCTGATGATGGCCTTTGTCTTTTTCTATAACAAGCTCCTGAAGCCACAGGCAATGGATTGAGGAGGCTATCATGGACAAACGAACATCCCAGGCTTCCAGTGCGATTCTGAACACCGCCTTGCTGATCCTGATCATGTCTTTCCTCTTATTTCCGCTCTTGTGGGTCTTGATGACTTCATTCAAAAGCAATATGGAGGCTTATCGTTTCCCACCGACTTTTTTCCCGGCAGATGGATCTTTGCGCAGTTATATTGACCTGTTCACCGTCAACAATACTTTCTTCATTTACTATAAAAACAATTTTCTGGTATCCGGTATTTGCATGGCGTTGACAACCCTGTTAGCCATCTTCTCCGGTCATGTATTGTCCAGGTTCAAATTCAACTGGAACAAATTTATTGTCGCCGCTTTCATGACATCCCAGATGTTTCCTGTCATCAGTCGCCTGATTTCGCTTTATGGATTGCTGGGCAAAGCTAAATTGATCAACACAATCCCGGGACTTGTCCTTGCTATCGTAGCAGCCCAGATTCCTTTCACCGTTGTATTGATGAGTAGTTTTTTCGATGCCGTGCCAATTGCTATTGATGAAGCAGCCAGAATCGATGGGGCATCCCGAATGCAAATCCTGTTCAATCTGGAAGTACCACTGGTCAAACCAGGTATTCTCTCAGTTGCCATCTATTCTTTCCTATTGACTTGGGATGACTACCTCCATGCGGCAACTTTGATTCAGGACGATAAGCTCCGGACATTGTCAGCAGGTATCGCCTTGCGTTATCTCGGTGAGCTGTCCTATGACTGGTCCTTGATCAACACCATTTCCATCGTTGGTACTGTTCCCATGGTCATCTTGTTCTTCTTCTTCCAGAAATACATGATCAAAGGTCTTGTAGCTGGTGCTGTAAAGGGATGATGAAAAGGATTGGAATGTCTTATGCCTGAAACAAGCACGCAAAAACCCAACATTGTCATGATCTTGTCCGATGACCAGGGGGCTTGGGCTTTGGGATGTTATGGCAACCCTGAGATCCAAACCCCCAACCTGGACCGGTTGGCGAGCACTGGTGTCCGGTTTAAAAATTTTTTCTGCACATCTCCGGTTTGCTCGCCGGCCAGGGCTTCGATCCTGACTGGCAAAATTCCTTCCCAGCATGGCATCCACGATTACCTGTGTGAAGGCAATGGCGGAGCAGGGCAAAGCAGCATCAGTTTCATGTCTGGCCACCTGGCCTATACAGAATTGCTGTCAGAACAAGGTTATCACTGTGGCTTGTCAGGAAAGTGGCATTTAGGCGACGGGCGGCATCCGCAGAAGGATCATGAATTCTGGTATGTCCACCAGAAAGGTGGCGGACCTTATTATCACGCTCCGATGATTCGCAATGGAGAACTGGTGATTGAGACAGAGTACATCACGGATGTCATCACGCGTGAGGCGCTGTCCTATCTCGATTCGGTCGCCGGTGACCAGCAGCCCTTCTACCTTGGAATCCATTACACCGCCCCGCACAGCCCCTGGATAGATAATCATCCAGAACGATTCACAAAGCTGTATCAAGATTGTGAATTTGAAACGTGTCCTCAGCAAAAACCACACCCCTGGGCCTTGACAGATGTCATGCCAGGGTATGCCAACCCCAGGGATAATCTGATCGGCTACTTTGCAGCCGTGACAGCCATGGATGAACAAATTGGCCTGGTTATGGACAAGCTCGAGTCGAAGGGCCTTTTGGCCAACACGATCGTCTGCTTCATGTCAGACAATGGCTTCAATTGTGGTCATCATGGGATCTGGGGCAAGGGCAATGGGACCTTCCCGCTGAATCTGTATGATACCTCGGTGAAAGTGCCCATGATCCTGAGCTGGCCTGGCGTTCTGCCATCGGGAAAGGTCGTGGAAACAGCCTTCAGTGCTTATGATTTCATGCCCTCCTTGCTTGAATTGGCCGGGGTGAAAAATCCCACCGCCGATCAGCTTCCGGGAACAAGTTTCGTCCCTGAATTGCTCGGTTCCCAGGAAAAATCAGATCGGCCAGTGGTTGTTTTTGACGAGTATGGTCCCGTCCGGATGATCCGCAATGAGAACCATAAATACATCCATCGCTACCCATACGGTCCGCATGAATTCTATGACCTGGTAAAAGACCCTGACGAAACCACCAACCTGTATGGCCAGGCAGGCTCGGACGGACTGGTTGAGCAAATGAAATCGCAGATGGACCAGTGGTTTCATCGTTATGTCGATCCAGCCCTGGATGGCACCCATGAAGGTGTCATGGGTGGCGGACAAACGGATCTAGCCGGACTTTATAGCCAGGGCCAGGCTATCTATCGCCCCAATACACATGCCTAAATCAGAATGAAACAGATCAGGAGAGATTGCCATGCTTTCAACCAATCAGGAATTACTGCTCGATGCCAGTCGCAAGGGCTATGCGATACCAGCCATCAATACCCAGGGTGGCAATTATGATATCATCTGGGCGGTCTGCAAGGCTGCCGAAGAAATGAATTCCCCCATCATCCTGGCCCATTATGTCTCGACCGGTGCGTACTCAGGCAATGACTGGTTTGTCGAGGTCAGCAAGTGGTGTGCCAGCAAAGTTTCCGTGCCAGTGTCCATTCACCTGGACCATGGCAGTGACTTTCAGGTTTGCATGGATGCGTTGAAGCTTGGTTTTACCTCGCTCATGATCGATGGCTCCACTTTACCGATCGAAGAAAATGCTCGCCTTTCCAATGAGGTAATCAAAGTCGGTCACGCGTTTGGCGTGCCTGTTGAAGCTGAAATCGGCGAGCTGCTGCGACTCGATGAAAAAGGTGCCGCGCTTGAAAATAAAAATACCGCCGATCCAGACCAAGTGCGGCAGTTTCTTGAACTTTGTCAGCCAGACACATTGGCAATCGGTATCGGAAACGCGCACGGTTACTACCAGGGAACGCCAGATATCAAGCTGGATGTTCTCCGAAAAGTCCGGTCCTTTTCGGATATTCCCCTAGTTTTGCATGGCTGCACGGGTATGGAGCCAGAAACCATCCAGGAAGCCATCAAAATCGGCGTAGCCAAAATCAATTTTGGTACGGATGTCCGTTACAAGTACTTGCAGTATTATGGTGAAGCCATCAGCCAGATGAACCATCAGGGGCATTCCTGGAAAGTGTCCCAGGCTGTCAGCGAACGACTGTCTGAAGATATCCGGGCGATCATTCAGTTGTCAGGCTCTCAGAACAAGGGTTAATAACACGATCTCGGAGGAATACGAAATGGAAAATCAGAACAGCCAAATCACCTATCGTGAAATCATGCGCCAGCCGGAGGCATTTTCGGCGATCAATCAGAATTTGCCAACCATCCTGTCCGTGCTGGACCATGTTTTTTCTGAACCGGTTGACGAATTGATCTTCACCGGCTGTGGCACCTCCTTTTACTTGGCCCAGTCTGCGGCTTTCATGTTTGCCGGAAAAAATCAGATGGGTTCATCTGCAGTCCCCTGCTCGGAGCTCTATTATTTCCCGCAGAATTATATCAAGCCCCATCGCAAGACTCTCGTCGTTCCGATCACCCGCAAGAGCTATACGACTGAAGTCCGCATGGCGATTGACAAGGTCCGCCAGTTTCCCAACGTGAAGTCCTTGTCCATCACGTGTGATGCGGATTCTGCTACTTACAATGATTTTATGATCCATTCACCCAACGCCGATGAAAAAAGCGTCATCATGACAAGCTCCTATTCCAGCATGCTGTACCTTTCGGCTATTCTGGCTGATTATGCAGCAGGTGTGTTCGACCAGGCCAAACTGGCAGATTATCCGGTCAAGGCTCGCACAAGTCTGATGCGGATTGAGGAATGGGCACGTAAAATCATTATGGAAAATCCACACCTTAATTTGTTCGTCATGCTCGGACAAGGTGTATATCAGGGCGTTGCCAATGAAAGCATGAACAAGATCAAGGAAATGGGCATCGCAAACTCTGAATCTTATCACACCCTGGAATACCGTCATGGGCCGATGAGTTTGGCTGATGATCGTACACTCATCCTGGTTTTGACAGATTCAGCGACGCGCAAGTTTGATTTTGACTTGCAAAAGCAGATGCAGACATTTGGTTCTGTGACCGCGGCCCTGGGAAATCTGGGTGGCCAAGTTGATGGTTGCAAGTATCAGCTGGACCTGGACTTGGATCTTGAAGCGGCTTACATAGCCCCGATTGCCAGTTTTGTCGGTCAGTTGACCGGGTATTTCATCTCTCTGCAAAAGAATATCAATGCGGACCAGCCTAGAAATCTGTCGCAGGCGATCGTTTTGCCCTGATGGCCACATTTATTCTTGTTGCCACGATCTCTGCGGTGGGTGGATTTGTCCAGGCAGCTACCGGTTTTGGATTTGCAATCATCTGCATGACGTTATGGCCAATGATCATGCCGGTTAAATATGCTGCCGTAACTGAACTGATGGCTGCCATTGTCATGACTGTTGGGCTTGCGATTAAATTACGCCACCACATTCAAATCAAATTGCTGATCGTACCGTTTCTATCTGCTTTGTTGACCGGGGCTGTCGGTGTATTTTTCCTGGTGACGAGCTATGAGGCCCTGGTCCGGCGATTATTTGGTTTTGCGTTGATCTTGATTTCAATCACACTCATTAAAAGAAATACGAGACGGACCAATTATGATCAAACAGTTGCTCATCCCCAAATACTTGGGTTTGTTTCAGGTATCATGAGTGGTTTGCTGGGAGGGTTGTTCAATATAGGGGGTCCGCCCATTGTCGGATATTTCAATGCAGTGACGAAAGATAAAATGAGTTACAATGCAACCTTGCAAGCGTATTTCATCCTGAATACCTTGTCTATCTTACTGGTGCATTTTTTGATGGGTAATGTGACTTTTCAATCCGTGCAATATGTTCCCAGTGCATTGTTAGGTGTCGTTGCAGGTACTTATCTTGGTTATCAAATTTTTCAAAGAATCTCCTGGAAAACGATGAATGTGTTTATTTACGTTTTTATGCTGGTTTTTGGTGGAATTCTGATGATTAATCCATAGATTAAGAGAATTTGGACGTATGAAACGAGTATTATTTATCCTGTGGCAAAGGTTCGGGAAAGGATTTTGAAATGAAACTGAATTTGCTGATTGTCCATGGCGGTGCACCAACTGCTGTGCTCAATGCTTCTCTGTATGGAGCGATTAAGGTCGGTTTATCCAGTTCACTGGTTGAAAAAGTCTATGGTGCGCGTTTTGGTACAGAAGGATTGCTCAAAGGCGATCTGATTGATCTTACGGAACTGAATGAATCCAAACTCGAACAATTATTATCAACGCCAGGGACCGCGATCGGCACGTCTCGAACGCATTTGGAACCGGAAGATTATCTGGCTATGGCCAGACAATGCTACCATTTCCATGTCGGGTATGTACTCTTTTCTGGTGGGAATGGCACAATGGAAGCATGTGCCCGACTGGCTGACGCAGCTGAAATTGTCAAGTTGGAGTTTAATGATTCATATCGCTTACTTGTGGCAGGCATTCCCAAAACGATCGATAACGATCTGGCTTTAACGGACCACGCGCCTGGTTATGGCAGTGCAGCTCGCTACATTGCCCAAACGGTCCGTGAAATTGCTGCCGATGTTCAGTCCTTGCCCATCCATGTTTGCATTGTCGAAGTGATGGGGCGAAACGCTGGCTGGCTGACAGCTGCTGCAGCTCTGGCAAGATCTTCAGGTAATCCGGCTCCACATTTAATTTATCTGCCAGAAAGACCCTTTATTGAAACCGAGTTTTTGGCCGATGTAAAAGCCTGTCATGAAAAGTATGGAGGCGTTGTTGTTACGGTTAGTGAGGGTCTGCATTTGGAAAATGGAGATCCGATTGTGCCGCCGATTTTCAAGACAGACCGTTCGGTCTATTTCGGCGACGTGAGTGCCTACTTGGCTGAGTTGGTGATCAAAAAGCTAGGGATCAAGGCCAGAAGCGAAAAACCGGGCATTGCCGGACGGTCATCCATTGCCCTGCAATCTACCGTGGATCGAGACGAAGCGATCTTGGCTGGGTATAAGGCTGCCGAAGCAGTTCTATCCGGTGCAAATAAAGTCATGGTCGGATTTAATCGACTAATGACATCACCCTATGAAATTGACCCCATTCTTTTGCCGATTGATAAGATCAAGCTGACTGAGCGGTTGATGCCCAAGGAGTATATCAATGAACGGGGGAATGACGTGACACAGGCGTTCTGTGACTGGTGCCGGCCACTTCTAGGCGGAGAATTGCCCGAGTTTATCAGCCTGGTCTAAACCATCCTGGAGGTATCTGACATGAAACATATCTATCTAAATCTCAAGCGTTTCGACATTCCGCCGGAGCTGGGTGGGGTCAACCGCATCGCCCCTGTCCGTGACTGGGGCGCATACATCGTCTCACAGACCCAGGACCAGCTGACCCAGTTCGATCCGTCCGTGGTGAAATTTGTCCAGTTCCTGCCGGAGGCCCATCTGGCATCAGCCTTATCTGCCCTGAAACGGGGCAGTCCGGTCCAGGTCGGCAGCCAGGGCGTCTATCGCGAGGACACCGCCGTCGGCGGCAATTTCGGCGCTTTCACCACCAATCGCCCGGCCAACGCTGTCAAGGCGCTCGGAGCAACGGCAACCCTGGTCGGCCACTGTGAAGAACGCCGCGACAAGGCAGGCATCCTGGCCGAAGCCGGTGTCGTCGATCCGGCAGCGGTCAACCGGATCCTCAACAAGGAAGTCAAGGCCGCTGTCGCTGCCGGGCTCTCGGTTCTGTATTGCATAGGCGAGACCAGTGAAGAGCAGGAGCGCTGGCAGGACGTGCTGTCCGAGCAGCTTTCGGTTGGCCTGTCCGGTGTCGATACCAGCCGTGTCGTCATCGCCTACGAACCCGTCTGGGCGATCGGCCCGGGTAAGACGCCGCCGGACCGGGCGTACATCGAGAAAATCGCCCGTTTTGTCAAGGCGCAGACGAATGGGATGGACATCGTCTATGGCGGAGGCCTGAAAGTTGAAAACGCGGCGATGCTGGCTTCGATCCCGGAGATTGACGGCGGCCTGATCGCCCTGACCCGCTTCTCCGGCGAGATCGGGTTCTATCCGGACGAGTACATCGAGATCATCCGCACGTACCTGAATGCTGTCTAACCGAGGAGGAAAAAGCATGAAACTGGAATTTGAATACGGCCACGGCACAGTCAGCGCCGAACTCCCAGATAACACCGATGTGTTCATCCCTGGTGTAACCGTGCCGGATCCGGTCTGTATCCCGGAAGACCATGTGATCGAGGCGACTCGCCAGAGCCTCCACAACCCGATCGGCATGCTGCCTTTGAGCCAGCTGGCCCAAAAGGGCAGCAAATGCGTGATCATCTTCCCGGACCGCGTCAAAGGCGGCGAACAGGCGACCAGCCACCGCAAAGTCTCGATCCCACTGGTCCTTGAAGAACTGTACAAAGCTGGCGTCGCCAAGAAGGACGTCCTTCTGATCTGCTCCAACGGCCTGCACCGGAAGAACACCGAGCAGGAAATCCGTGGTGTTTTGGGCGACGCCATCTTCAACGAATTCTGGCCGACCCACCAGATCATCAATCACGACAGCGAAGACTACGACCATCTGATCGACCTGGGCACCACCGAACGCGGTGACCCGGTCCTGATGAACAAATACGTCTACGATGCCGATGTGGCGGTCTTGATCGGCCACACCCAGGGCAATCCCTATGGCGGCTACAGCGGTGGCTACAAGCACTGCTCGACGGGCATCACCCATTGGAAAAGCATCGCCAGCCACCATGTGCCACAGGTCATGCACCGGCCGGACTTCACCCCGGTCAACAGCTCGAGCCTGATGCGCAGCAAGTTTGACGAAATTGGCATGCATATGGAAGAGCGCATGGGCAAGAAGTTCTTCTGCTGCGATGCTGTGCTCGACTCCAAGTCGCGCCAGATTGCGATCTTCAGCGGCTATGCCAAAGAGATGCAGCCTCTAAGCTGGGAAGTCGCTGACAAGCGCACCTACTGCCACTGGGCTGAGAAGAAGTACGACGTGATGATTTTCGGCCTGCCGCAGTTTTTCCACTACGGAGATGGCATGGGCACCAACCCGATCATGCTGATGCAGGCGATCAGCGCCCAGGTGGTGCGTCACAAACGGATCATGAGCGACAATTGCGTCATCATCTGCACCTCGCTGTGTAATGGCTATTTCCACGATGAACTTTGGCCCTACCTGCGTGAAATGTACGAGATGTTCCAGCACGACCAGATGAACATCCTGCCGGACATGAACCGCTATGGCGAACTGTTCGCGACCCGCGAGGACTACATCCGCCAGTACCGCTACGGCAATGCCTTCCATCCGTTCCACGGCTTCTCGATGATCTCGAGCGCCCATATTGCCGAGATGAACACCGCGGCCATCTACCTCTGTGGCGCGATCGAGCCTGGCATCGCCCGTGGCATGGGCCTGAAGACCCGGGCCACGATCGAGGAAGCCCTCCTCGATGCCAAGAAGAAGATCGTCGGCGAGAACCCCAATATCCTAGCCTTGCCTCTGGCCTTCAAGACTACCGCAGTCCACCTGTGCATGAAAGATTCCGCGCTTAACTCCAGCACCGCACATGTGGCCGGACACCCTTGCTGCGGCTGAAAACAGACGATGACACCTTCCTCTGCCGAATTTGGGACGCCGTCCCAAATTCGGCATGTGGTGTGAGCATCAAATCAATTAAAGAGTAAAAACCATGATTGGAACCACTTCAACCATCGATCGAGTTGTTTTTTACATCGAGTCACATCTCGAAAGTGAATTGCGGCGGGAAGAGATCGCTGCCCATGTTCATTATCACGTCGATTATTTGACACGGATGTTTAAAAAAGAAAAACAAATTTCCATGAAAGAATACATCATCCGGCAAAAAATGCAAAAAGCACGGATACTGTTACAAAATACGAATTATCCAGTCAGCCAGATCGCGACACAATTAGGTTATCAGAATCTGAGCCATTTCTCTTTTGCCTACAAGAAGACGACAGGGCGATCTCCCATGGAGGACAGACTGTCTTCATTAAAGGCATACCATCTTTGACTACTTACTCCAAATGTGAAGATATCTGCAAAAAAGATTAGAAACGCCTGGTGCCTGCTAGAACAGTTACACAAGGCTGCATTGATGCAAACAGGATTAGAATCCAAGGGTTTCCTGCAAAAACGATTACAAAATCGCAGACTTGTTGTGTTCATCCAGGGCCTGCTTGGGCGATCCAGTTCGTTCGATCGCCTTGGCCCAGGTCTTGACCGTTTCTTCGATGATGACCGGTGGCTTCTGATGGGTCATCAGCCAATCGTTCAGGAGCGTACGACCAACCCTTCCGTTGCCAAGCCGGCTTCACTTTCCCCGTACCGCCTGCTCCAGCCGCTCCAGCGCCTGCTGAAGAACCTTCCTGGGGCAGGCGTAATTGATCCGCTCAAAATGTTCACCGCCGGCACCGAACATCGAGCCTTTGTCGAGCCAGAGCTTGGCCCGGTGGACGATCAGGTCCTGGCGTTCGTCTTCAGGCAGGTCGAGGCCGGAGCAGTCGAGCCAGGCCAGATAGGTGCCCTGGGGTTCGACGAGACGGATCTCCGGCAGGTGTTCCTGCAAAAAGTCGCGAATAAAAGACAAATTTCCCTGCAGGTAGGCGATCAGTTCATCGAGCCATTCAGCGCCGTGTTCATAGGCAGCCTGGCAGGCGACCAGGCCGAGCGTGTTCAGCTGGCTGTAGCCGCTGCGGTGGATTTCGTGGACTATCGCGTGCTTGATCTCCCGGTTGGCGGCGAATAAGTTCGAAACTTGCAGGCCGGCGAGGTTGAAGGTTTTGCTCGGTGCGGTGCAGGTGACCGTGATCGCGGCAAATTCAGGTCGCAAGTTGGCAAACACCTCGTGCCGGTAGCCCGGGTAAATGAAATCGGCGTGGATTTCGTCGGCGATGACCCGGACCTGGTGGCGGAGGCAAATTTCGCCCAGCTGTTCCAGTTCCGCACGGGTCCAGACGCGGCCGACGGGATTGTGCGGATTGCAGAGGATGAACAGCTTGACCCGATTCGCAACGATTTTGGCTTCGAAATCGGCAAAATCGATGCGATACTGTCCGTCTGCATAAAGAAGTTCGTTGACGACCAGACGGCGGCCATTGTCGCGCACGACGGACTCGAACGGATAATAGACGGGCTGCTGGATGATCACGGCATCGCCTGGCTCGGTTAAAGCACGCACGCTGTTGGCGATTGCAAACACGACCCCGGGTGCCTTGATCAGCCAGTCTTTTTCGACCTGCCAGCCAAGACGGTTGGCGAGCCAGTTCTGGACGGCATGGAAATAATCGTCCTTGGCTTCGGAATAGCCGAAAATACCGTGCTGAGCGGCGTCGACCAGCGCATTGATCACAGCTGGCGGGGTGCGAAAATCCATATCTGCAACCCAGAGCGGCAACAGGTCTTCCGGCATACCGCGCTCGCTGGCAAAATCGTATTTCAGGGAATTCGTGTTCTGGCGGTCAATGATTTCGTCGAAATGGAATGGCATGGGCCGGATCTCCTTGGTTCGTGGGGTTGGCTCCTGGTGTGGCCACCCGAGCTTCATTGCGTACGGGTTATGCCAGCGCTTGCTCCAGATCGGCAATCAGGTCATCGATGTGCTCGATCCCGGCGGACAGGCGCAGCAGTTGGTCGTCGATTCCCAGTTTAGCACGCATATCGGCTGGAATCGCCTGGTGTGTCTGCAAAATCGGATAGGTGATCAGCGTTTCTGTACCGCCGAGGCTTTCGGCATAATAGATCAGGCGGACCTGGTTGAGCACGGCTTCAGCCGTCGCGGCATTTTTGACGCGGAAGGAGAGGGTCGCACCAAAACCGCGGGCCTGTGTGAGGAGCAGCTCGCGGCCGGAGTGATCCTGCAGGCCAGGGAAAAAAACCTGTTCGACCTTGGGGTGATTCTGTAACCATTCGGCTATGGCCAGGGCGTTTTGCTGCTGTCGCTCCATCCGGATGGCAAGCGTCTTGAGCCCCCGGAGGATCAGCCAGCTGTCGAGCGGGGCCAGCACCGCACCTTCAGACTTCTGGATCAGGCGCAACTGATCATTTAATTTCGGGTCATTCAGGGCCAAAACACCGGCCAGGGTATCATTGTGGCCGCCCAGGTATTTGCTGGCACTGTGAATGACAATATCGGCACCGAGGTCCAAGGGCTGGATCAGGACAGGGGAGAGCAGCGTACTGTCAACGATGGTCAGCAGATTGTGCGCCCGTGCCAGTCGGCTGAGTGCGCGGATATCGACGATTTTCATCATCGGATTGGTCGGGATTTCGAGGAAGATCGCTTTTGTATCGGGCTGGATCGCCGCTTGTGCCGCGGCAAGGTCAGTCAGATCAACGAAAGTTGCCGTGATGCCGTAGCCTTTGTAGATTTCCGTGATCAGGCGATAGACGCCACCATAGAGGTCATCCGAGAGGATGAAGTGCGAACCGGCCGGGAAAAGTTTGACGATTGTAGAGATGGCTGCCATGCCGCTGGCAAAGGCCAGGCCAAATTCAGCCTGCTCCAGGCGGGCGATGGTCTTTTCCAGCTCCTCGCGGGTTGGATTTTGCAGCCGCGAGTAGTCGTAGCCGGTCGTTACCTGGAGCCCGGGATGGCGAAAGGTCGCACTCTGGTAAATCGGGATGCTGACCGCCCCGGTCTGTGGATCGTATCCGTTGGCGCCATGAACGGCGATGGTTTCCAAATGTTCTGCCATGGTTCGATCCTCCTGGCGATCGTGCCTTGCTGGTTATACATATCAATTCCCATATAAATAATAGGAATAAAGGGATCTTAGCATCTGGATGCTGCAGCGGTCAAGAAACATGATATGACTTTTCGTAGTTGGGGATACGAAGTTTTTCAGTCGCTCGTGCTACAGTAAACGTGTACGGAACAATCGTGAGGCAAGACCTCACACCCCATGAAAAGGAAGGTACACACTCATGGCACTCCTCAAAAACATCGTTCACGAACAAATCGTCCGTCTCAAAGACCTTGTTTCAGTCGCTCCCGGCCAGATCGTCAGCAAGACCCTGGTCCAGAACAAATCTGTCAGCGTGACCCTTTTCGCCTTTGCCCAAGGTGAAGAAATCAGCTCCCACGATTCCGAGGGGGATGCCCTGGTCACCGTCTTTGAAGGTGTCGGCCGCTTCACCATCAATGGTACCGACCACATCCTCAAGGAAGGCGAAAGCATTGTCATGCCAGCCACCCTGCCCCATGCCATCCAGGCTGTCGAAGACTGCAAATGGATGCTGACGGTGGTGTTCTAAGCCCGCGCGCCCCGCACTCGCTTGCGATCCCGCCCACGGCCTGCGCCGGATCTTTTTCTGTCACATTTCCGTCTAAAATATGGACTATAATGGTACTTAGATGGAGACAGAAAGAGGGTGCTTTGAACATGAGATCCATAATCCGTTTCCGGTTCAGATTTGCGGCAACGTGCCTGGTCCTAGTCTTCACACTTGCCCTGGCATCCTGCCAGAGCCCGACCACAAGCGGGCCTGCGACCGAACCGACCGAAACGACCGCCCAGACAACAACGCGCGTTGAACCTACAACCCAGCCTGCTACCCAGCCAACCGAGACAACTGCCCCCACAACCGCACTGACCACAACAGAAACCACACCGTCCCTGACTGAGCCCACGCAGCCTGCACGGACCGTTGAGCAATATTTCCCCCTGACGCCGGATGTCTTTGCCCGCTATTCAGGGACGGGCAACGAATATGTTCCGATGACCGTCTATGTCGATTATTCAAGGCCAGGTCAGGTTCAGCTGGCCTATGACAATGGCGGCACCGAAATCCATGTCCTTTACGGCGTGGGCAATGGTAAAGTCCAGATTTTGCAAGAGCTCCCGGAACTGTATGTCCGTGAAGACCTCGCCCAGCTGCCACCCCTTTCCAATGGCGAAATTCTCCTGATGGAGCCGCTGGAGGTAGGCACGACCTGGAATGTTGAGCACGGGATCCGGGCAATCACCGCAGTTGATGTGCCTGTTGACACGGAAGCGGGTGCATTCCATGCGATCGAGGTCACGACTACCAGCTCCGATGTGGTGACTAAGCATTATTACGCGCGAGGTTTTGGCCTGGTCCAGATGAAAGCCCAAAATGGCTACGAGATCCATCAGCAGCTGGCTGAGCGGCAACTCCATGCATCCCGCAGCCAGAGACTGACCGTCTATTACCCTCGCATGACCCAGACCGACATTGAGATCGTCGCCAAAGAAGTGACAGTCGAGATGAAAACCAACACAGGTATCCGCGAGATCCTGGACCGCTTCTTCCGTTCTGCCGCCCAGGCGTTTCCAAAACGGACCTACATCGTCAAACCGCACGATACCCTGTGGTCGATCGCTCTGTACAACCTCGGCGATGGGCAGAAATACAAGGATCTAGCTGCATTGAATGGCATCCCATCGCCTTACACCATCAAGCCTGGCCAGGTCCTGGTCCTAGAGTCCGATACGGAGCTGCCTGCATTGATGAGCCCGCAGACCGTGATCAACTCCGTCCATCTCCAGCAGGACCGGGGTGTCGTGGCGATCGATTTTTCCCGCAGTCTGGTGACCGATATGAATGCTGGATCCGGATTTGAAGCTGCGCTTATCCGGTCCATTGTCAATGCGGTCGGGCGCGCCTATGACGTCCCGAATGTCCTGGTCACACTCGATGGTGATCCGTACGAATCCGGCCATATCGCGCTGGCTCCTGGCGAAACCTTCACGGTCGACTACCAGGGTGTGATCGTCGTGAACTGAAAGGGCATACACATGGACTATCTGCTCATCGTTCTGGCCATTTGGAACGTCCTGACGTTTCTGCTCATGGGCTATGACAAATACCAGGCGATCCACAATCAGTGGCGTGTGCCGGAAAAAACACTGCTGACAGCCGCTTTTGCCATGGGAGGAGCCGGCTGCTGGGCGGGCGCCACAGTTTTCCGGCACAAGACCCGCAAAACTCAGTTTCGTATTCTGCTACCCCTGGCTACGGTGCTGAATCTGGCCATCATCGCCTTTCTCTTCCAGGGCCCGTTGCTTTGAGATCCAGGGCTATGGAAAACCGCCAGCCGCACCATGAAAACGAGACCGGCAGATTGTTCGCCATCGGTGATATCCATGGCTGCTACCGGGAGTTCTGTGCGGTCCTGGACTGCCTGGAACCCGATCTGACTCGAGACACACTGGTCATCCTGGGTGACTTGATCGACCGCGGACCCGACAGCTTTGACGTGGTGCAAAAGGCCCGCCAGTTGCAGGCGCACTATGGAACGGACCGTGTGATTGTTTTGCGTGGCAATCACGAACAGATGGCGCTGGAATTTTTCTCCGGAGACGGAGATTGGTGGAACTTCAATGGCAATGATTTTACCCTCTCCAGTTATGGAAAGCATGGCAAGGTGATCCAGGCAGACCTGGACTATTTCGCCAGTTTGCCGCTGACCTATGAAAGGGATGGGTTTCTCTTTGTCCACGCCGGGCTCAACCCGCACAAGCCGCTCGAGCAGCAAGATGATTCCGATCTGCTCTGGATCCGCGAAGCCTTCTACAACAGCCGCAAGCAGTGGCCGTTCACCATCGTGTTTGGCCACACACCGACCTACGCCCTGGTCCGCCAGAACGTGCCTGTCAGCCGGTCCGGCTGGATCGCCCTTGATACCGGTTGTGTCTACGGCGGTAGCCTGACCGGAGTCGAACTCCAAAACGGTGCGATGGTAAAAATCTGTTCAGTCAAACGAAAGGATGGTCGAAATGGATTTGCTGATTAACCAATTGAAAAACCGGGAACTCTCCATGGAAATGGTCCTGCAACAGGGATTGTCCCGGGCGATCGTCAACTACCCTGCAGCCAGTGGCGACAGTCCGGCTGATTTGCTGGACCGGCTGCTCGAAATCCGGACCGAACCGGAAGTGGTATCGGCGATCAACAAAGCTTTCCAGGATGACCTCGTGCGCCGGCTGCTGCTTGATTGCCTGGAGGACGCCACTGTGCGCCAGGTCAACCATCTGAGCAGCAACAAGGCCCAGGCCCTTGAAGAACAGCTCGAACAGGACCGCGAAACGGAGCATTTTGACACCTGACAGGTATGTGGGATCGGTATGAGGTTCTGACAAAAATGCTACCCGGATTTTCTGAATAGGTCAGTCTGCTCCCGGCTGGTCTGGCTTGTGTGTTGCCTTGCCATCTCCTCGCCGCAGCAGCAAGGCATTGATTTCCACACCCAGTAAAATGATGGTCGAGATCAGCTGGACCCAGAGCAGCAAAGCGACCATGGTGCCGAGAGCGCCGTAAAACACTGAATAATCAGCGAAATTGTCGACGTAATATTGGAAAAGCAGCGTCAGAGCGGTCCAGGCGATTGTCGTGAACAGAGCCCCGGGGAAGGCCGCGCGAAACCGAACCCGGCGTGCAGGTACAAACTTATAGAACAGGGTCAGGATGCCAAAGATCAGCAGGACCGGCAAGACATGGCGTGAAAGCTGGATCAGCTGATACAAGGGAAGCTGGGGGAAGCGCAGCATCAGCAGGTTGATGATTTGCTGGCCGAAAACCATCGCCACCAGGACGATTATGATCGTCAGGGCAAAGACAATCACCCCGGCCACGGAAATCAAGTAGTTGATCAGAAAATTGCGCCGGTCGACCAGCCCCAGGACCTGGTTGCTGCCCTTGGTCAAAGCTCTGAAGCCCCTGGAAGCCGCATGGATCGCAACCACGATCGAGATCGACAACAGCTGTCCATGCTGGCGGCCAAGGACATCCTCAATGATCCCGGACACTTGGCGATAAACCGAGAGTGGCAGAATCTGGGCCAGTTGTTCCAGCAGGGAAGTGGGGTCCAACTGCAAGAATCCCAGCAAAGTGAACAGGAAAATGACAAATGGGAAAAAGGCCAGGATCAGACTGAGGGTCAGCTGGTTGGCATAGGATACCAGATGGTTTTCCTCGATCTTCCGGCCGAATTCACGGATGCCTGCATAGACATTGATAAAATCGTGCAAGATGTGTCTGGGCAATCCAGTCCTCCTGGATTCCAGTCAGCGGCTACCTGACTTCAGGGGTTGTTCGCCAGGGGATATTCGGCGATTTTGCGGTAGATACGCCGGCCTTCTGTTTCCTCGCTGGCGAAGAGGACCAGCCAATGGACCGTCATGTCCTTAAGCTGGACCGGTCCCAGGGCTGCTTTGACTTGTTCGAAGTCTGTCTTGAAAACCAGGTCCTGACCCAGCGTGACATGGGGGGCAAAACCGCGCTTTTCGGCTGGATATCCGAGAGGCTCGAGCGCTTTGTCGACCGCAGCCTGCAAGTTGCGCAACGCATCGAGGTCGCCGGACAGGCCCAGCCAGAGGAAGCGCATCAGATCCTTGTCATCGTACGTCCAGAAATCAGCCAAAGACAAGGCAAAGGGTTTCACCTGTTTTGCGACAGCTTTCATGGCGTCATTGATCGGCTCCAAAGGACCAGAACCAATCTCGCCCATGAATTTCAAAGTCAAATGCAAATCATCAAAGGACTTCCAACGTCCTGAATCAATATGGGGTTTCAGCTTGTCCTGAATGGCCAGGATTTCGTTCTTGATCTCGTCATTGAAATCGATCCCGATAAAAGCTCTCAAAAAACTCACGCTCCTCGTCCGCTATTCTGATTGGATCTGGGGCAGCTGGGCTGCTGCTTTAATTTTACACGATCTGGCAGGTAAACCGTAGCCCAAAAATGTCGATTGACAGGAAATTATCACGGGACATTCAGCTGATCCTGGTTCAAAGACTGTAACGAACGAAAAGGCCAAGTAACTGACTGGTTTTTATAATGAAATCAGATCATTGAATGGTCGGTCATTCGACACGAAAAGAGGAGGTCTTGGCCAGTGGATGAGTATCTGATCAAAAACACAACCCGGGAGCAGCGGGAGGAAATCATCCGTCGTTCGCTCGATTGTGGTGGGGGCGGCTGTGAAAATTGCTCCGCCTGCGGCGCCTATGGTGCGGGCGATCCATATGACATGTACCAGCCCTATATCGATGGCGAACTCGAACTGGCTGAAATCCATGCCAGATTCCGGTCCTCTTACCTGCGCGGATGAAATCAATGCATATTTGTCTCCATAAATTTGGCAGGTCCACCAGCCAGAAAGGTTGATTGTTATGAACTATGCCAGTCAAGATTTACGTGATGAACACGAGGTGATCCTCCATGGTCTCGAGATTTTGGAGGAAATGGCCGATCGCCTCGAAGATCGGCAACCGGTTGAGATCGAGGATCTGGAAGCTTTGGTCGATTTTCTCAAACAATTTGCAGATCGCTGCCACCACGGAAAAGAAGAGGGGCTCTACTTTGCGAGTCTGGAAAAGGCTGGTATCCCGCGTCAGAATGGCCCGATCGGTGTGATGCTGGCTGAGCATGTTGAAGGTCGATCCTACATCGCCCGGATGACGACGGCCTTAACGGATGTTTATTCACCCCGCGATTTTGCAACTGCTGCGAGGTCGTATGTCGAACTGCTCCGGAATCACATAGGCAAGGAAAACCAAGTTCTCTTCATGATGGGGGATCAGCGATTGCCTGAAGATGAGCAAGCTCGCCTGCTTACCGCCTTCGAAGCCTATGAAGCAGACGTGATGGGGCCTGACAGTCATGAAAAATTTCATGCCACCATCGAAAGGCTCGGCAAGAAATACCTGTCCTGATCAGTCCAGTGCGGTCCTCTGGTTATCAAAATGGGGCAAAATCCGTTCCTGGTAAAAATGCTCCGGATTGTGCCGCAGCTTCCAGTAAACCAGCAAACCGATCATAAGCGCCCCCAACAGTCCGGCAGCCAAATCGATCATGGTGTCCGTGAGGGCAATGAGGTCGCCTTCCTGCCAGCGTTGCATGTCTGATGCCACCAGCCTGTCGCCGGCAAATTCGTAGAGTTCCCAGACAAATTTCCCCAGCATCGTAAAAGACAGACCGAACAGCAGGACCAGCCCGGGTTCATACGGCTGGCCTTGCTTTAGGTCTTTTGTTTTACGATACAAAAGGAGAACGCCTGTCCAGGCCAGGGCCATGCCAAACAGGAAATGAATCAAAGTATCATAACTGGAAAACTGGTCATACCCGTGGTAGATCGTTCCCCAGACGATGCCCTGGCCGGTCAGAAAGGAAACGGCGATGTCCAGGATGCTGCAATACGCTCCCGGACAAAGCCATTGAAAGAACCACCAGGCCAGCAACAGCGCTATGATCCCCCCGATACCAGCTGACAATTCATACCATTTGGCTAGGCTTACGCAATCCAAGGAACCAAAAATCAGTCCAGCCAAAACAATTACATGGACCAGGCAGGGGATGGATGGTTTGTTTCGCGTGCCAGTTGTCATGGCTGTGCCTCCATCATTCACTACAATTATAAACCTTCAGGGTGTTTTGTACGAAACAAGTGTTTTTCATGTTAGAAATAACCTGAGTCTGATTGGGTATCATTAATCTGCAAATGCCCCTCCTGATAGCCGGTGCATCTATTGATAATATCTTTGAAAAGCATTAAAAATTACAAATATACAAGAAAATAGCATCTGGAATGCATCAAAACATGCTGTATTGTCAAAAATAACCTAAAAGGTCTATTATAGAGTGATGTAAACAAATTATGTGCAATTGAGTAATATTCCGGAGGTGCAAGTTCATGGGGTTACGTGACAATTTTCGCCAGGCCATCGATGAAATGATCGGAGCCAAGCCGAATGATCTGGCCGTTCCGGATGAACAGGGTGCGAATGGGCAGGAGATTGTCGGCCAGGAACCGCTCTGGGATCCGTCTGCTACTGGGAAAACCCAGTCAGAAGCACCTGAACCAGACATAAAAAGCCCCGTTTCGGTACCTGTAAAATCGTTGTCCAACTTGGGCATCCGACCCGGTCAAAATGCCGGAGCCAAAACCATCATTACACTGGGCACCGTGATCAAGGGTGACCTTGCCAGCCAGAGCGACCTCGACGTCCAGGGTTCCATCATCGGTAATGTCAAAAGCGAAGGTCTGATCCGGGTCACCGGCAAGATCGAAGGCGACATTGCATGTGAAAACCTGGAACTCGACAGTGCTGAAATCAAAGGTCAGATCTCCGTCAGCAAGCATCTGGTCGTGCGCGGTGAAACCGTGGTTGTAGGCAACCTCCTGGGTGAACAGATGGAAATCAATGGCAAGATCAAGGGTAACATCAGTGTCAATGCCACCTTGCACCTGTTGTCGAAATCGTCGGTCCTCGGTGACATTCATGCCAGCACGATCCAGATCGATGCCGGTGCCAAGGTGTTTGGCCATTTGAACATCACGTCCTCCAGTGAAACTGCAGCGGAAGCGAATCAAATTCTGGAATAACCATGCCATACAAGGATCCATCGCTGCCCCGGACACATGCAAAAAGCGCTGGCCATACCAGGGTCGCAATTGGTAGTGTCCAGTTCTTCCGCAAGCTGATCTTGACGATGCTCTTCATCATTCTGCCCTTGAGCCTGGTTGCACTGGTAACGTTATCCATCCTGTTTGTCCAGATGAAGGCTGATTTGCAAGGCCAGATCAACCAGCTGCAGACAGAAATGAACGCATTGATGGCTTCGCATCCCGGACTGGACGAGACCGCAGAATCATTTCCGGATGTCGCACTGGCATTGACCACGGACACCAGCCTGGGCCAGGCGAATTTCCAGGGCAGTGGTGTGCAACACTCAACTGAAATCATCAGCCTGGATTCGGAAAGCACTGCCGGTTCCGATGTGGACCCCATTCAGGAACCGCTGCCTTTGCCAGCCAAGACCGCTTATCTGACCTTTGACGATGGGCCGTCCCCTCGCACCACCGAAATCCTCGATGTGCTGGACGATTACCAGGTCCAGGCGACCTTTTTTGTCACCAATCCAGCTCTGGAAGATTACCCTGAGATCGCACGCGATCTGGTCGCCCGGGGGCATGCCATCGGCCTGCATTCAGCCTCGCACCGGTATGATGAGATTTACCAGTCCGTTGACAGCTTCCTCGCCGATCTTGCAGAAAATGCCACTTTGATCGAAACTGTCACAGGCGTCGAGCCATCGGTCTTGCGTTTTCCCGGTGGCAGCGTCAATGCCTACAACGAATCCATCGCAGCCGATTTGATCGATGCGGTGACCGCAAAGGGTTATGCCTATTTTGACTGGAACTGTGCCAGCGGCGACGCCGTCAGCCAGTCTGTTGCGACAAGCAAGATCGTGGAAAATGTCCGTCAATCCAGACAGGGCAAGAACTCACTTGTGATCCTTTTTCATGACTCCATGGGCAAAAAGACAACTGTCCAGGCTTTGCCGGAGGTGATTGAAGCCCTCCAGGCGGATGGATATGCCTTCGCCGCGCTTACTCCAGACAGTGTTCCAGTCCGTTTTGCCAAGATCCCCTGATGGAATTGATCTGACGGGTCAGATTGACAGCGGCTAACCAGCAGACGTTTCATCGGTTTCATAAAGTCTATTTACAAAATATATTGACAGTGTTTGCTGGCGGTGTTATCTTTGAAGAGCGAAACGTTTCGCGCTGATTAGATCAAGTTAGGGAGGACCGCCCCATGCCAGTTCGTGTTGAACCTGATCTCGTTCCCAAACGCCGTCTGGCCACAGGTGAGAGGATCCCCGGTATCGGAATGGGGACCTTCGGCTCGGACAATCACACAGCACAGCAGATTTCCGACGCGGTCGCCGGTGCGATCCGGTCCGGTTATCGCTTGTTTGACTGTGCCTCGGTCTACGGCAATGAAGCCCAGATCGGCCAGGTCTTTGCCGATGCGATTGCAGACGGCAGTGTCACGCGCGACGAGCTGTTTATCACCTCCAAGGTCTGGAATGACAAGCACGGCCGGGGCGATGTCCTGCTGTCCTGCGCCCAGTCCTTGAAAGACCTCCAGCTCGATCAGATTGATTTGTATTTCGTCCACTGGCCTTTCCCCAATTACCATGCACCGGGCTGCTCGGGTGATGCGCGTTCAGCCGATGCCGTTCCCTTTTCAGTGGAGCGCTTCATGGCAACCTGGCGCCAGATGGAACGATTGCATGACATGGGGCTGGTCCGCCATATCGGAATGTCCAACATGACCATTCCCAAACTCGAAGCTGTCCTGCCTCTATGCCGGATCCAGCCAGCTGCACTGGAAATGGAATTGCATCCGAGCTTCCAGCAACCGGAGTTGTTCCAGTATTGCCTCGACCATGACATTCTGCCGATCGGCTTTTCCCCGATTGGCTCGCCAGCCCGGCCGGCCCGGGATACCACCGTGACGGATGTGGTCGATCTGGAAATGCCTGAAATTACAGCGGCTGCCCGGAATCACAACATCCATCCTGCACTGGTTTGCCTGAAGTGGGCCGTCCAGCGTGGCCAGGTGCCGATTCCATTTTCCGTCCATGAATCCCATTATGTCGCCAATCTCCGCTCTGTGACCGAAGATCCCCTGAGCGATGCAGAAATGGCCGCAATCGCAGCGGCTGACAAGAACTGCCGCTTGATCAAGGGCCAGGTTTTCCTCTGGCAAGGCGCCCACAGCTGGGAAGACCTGTGGGACCTCGATGGCACCATCACCGGATCCGGTCGGAACCAGGGTTGACGCCATGGCTGTCACGATCAAGGATGTCGCCCGTGTTGCCGGTCTTTCGATTGCGACTGTTTCCAAATACATGAATGGCGGCCATGTGCTGGATGCAAACCGTGAGGCCATTGAACAGGCCATTTCAACACTGGGCTATCGCGTCAATGTCGTCGCCCGTGGCCTGAAAACACGCCGGACCATGACGGTGGGGGTCCTGATCCCCTCGATTGAGCAGATTTTCAGCACGGAGATCATCGCGGCTGTGGAGAAAAAGCTCTCAGAAGCTGGCTTTTCCACCATCGTCTGCGATTGCCAGCTCGATGCGGAGCTGGAAAGCCGCAAGATGGAGATCCTCCTGGAAAAACAGGTGGACGGGATCATCATGATGCCGTTCTCAGGCTCGGCTGAGCCAATCCGGAAAGCCAGCGACCAGGGGGTTCCCGTTGTCCTGATCGACCGGAAGGTAGAGGGTGTCGCGCTCGACACCGTCCTGGTCGACAACGAGAACCTGGCCTACCAGGCTGTGAGCCACCTGATCCAGGCCGGTCATCGCCGGATCGGACTGGTGTTGGGACCAGACGACCTCTACACCTCGCGCAGGCGCTTCGCAGGTTATCTGGCCGCCTGCCACGATCACGGGATCCCGGTTGACTCCAGCCTGATCCGCCACAGTGACTACCAGATACCAGGCGGAACGGCAGCCTTTGTGGCACTGCTTGACATGCAGGACCGGCCGACTGCGATTTTCACCACGAACTATGAGACTACGTTTGCCGCCGGACTCGTTCTCAACGAGCGTGGGCTGAACTTGCCGCAGGACCTGTCCTGGATCGGGTTTGACAGCCTGAGCATGGCCCAGATTTTCAAGCCGCGCCTGACCATCGTCGCCCAGCCGGTGCGGCAAATCGGTGAAACGGCAGCCGAGTTGATCCTGGAACGCTTGTCCGGACCGGACGGCTTTGCCTGTGAAGTTCGCGAGGTTGTTTTACCCGGCCAATTGATTGCTGGACTGTCTACAGGACTGATCCATCCATCCCCGGTTTAAATCCGAATCCAGGCTAATTAAATCAGTGTCCGTGAAAACATCAGAACAGGGTGTTATCCCAAAAGAGTATCAAAGGAGAAAAGAACATGAACCAGATCCCGGAAAAAATGCTCGCCGCCTACCTGCCTGGCAACAGCACCGTCGAATTCAAGGAAGTCGCAATCCCTGAACCCGGCCATGGACAGGTCCTGATCCGGACCAAGTCCTCGACCATCTGCGGCAGCGACATTCGTGCTATTTACCGCGAACACCTCGGCAAAGGTCCGGAAGGCTACCAGAACAAGATCGCTGGCCATGAACCGGCCGGACAGATCGTCAAATGCGGCCCCGGTATGCGCCGCTTCAAAGAAGGCGACCGGGTCGTTATCTATCACATCAGTGGCTGTGGCGTCTGCATGGATTGCCGCCAGGGCTTCATGATCAGCTGTACCAGCCCGCTGCGTGCGGCCTACGGCTGGCAGCGTGACGGCGGCATGGCCCCCTACATCCTGGCCGATGAGAAAGATCTCGTCCCGCTGCCGGATTCCCTGACCTACACCGACGGCGCACAGATCGCCTGCGGTTTCGGCACGGTCTATGAAGGCCTGGAAAAAATTGGTATCTCCGGCAATGATGCCGTCCTCGTCGTCGGCCTCGGCCCGGTCGGCCTGGCCACCCTGATGCTGGCCAAATCCCTCGGCGCCAACAAGCTGATCGGCGTCGATGTCAATCCGGACCGCTGCCAGCTCGCCCTTGACAAAGGCCTGGCTGATACCGTCTTCGTCTCAGGCCCCGAAACCCTGCAGGCTGTGCTCGATGCCACCGGCGGCCAGGGCGTCGAACGCGCCATCGACTGCTCCGGCCATACCTCCGGCCGCCAGCTCGCCATCCGTGCCACCCGCAAATGGGGCCGGATTGCCTTCGTTGGCGAAGGCGGAACGGTCGAGTTCAATCCCAGCCCCGACATGCTGCACGACCAGAAAACCATCTATGGCTCCTGGGTCACCAGCATCTGGAAAATGGAAGAACTCGTCTCCAAGATCGTCCGCTGGGGCATCCATCCGGAAGATCTCGTTACACACCGTTTTACCCTTGACCAGGCCGACGAAGCCTATGCCCTGATGGCCAGCGGCAATTGCGGCAAGGTTGCCGTCGTTTTCGACGAAGAGGTTCAGTAAGCGATCGCGTTCGCGAGTTGCGCGCTGTGGCAGGTCGCTGCGGCTCGCAGCTCAACGCGCTTGAAGGGTGGCACCGCGCGCGGAATGTTCCGCAGCGGTAACCACCCTTCACGCTAAAGGTTTTATCCTGATCCTTGTTTTTCACGAAAACAAGCACAGCAAAAAAAGACCGCTTGAATGGTGCGCCTGTTACATGTCACAATAGCAGGCGGGCATCCATTGTCCCAAGTCCTGAAGGAGACGTTGATGGGTCGTCTGGGATTGAATCACAAACGGGACAGGAATCTTTACCAATGAATGATGTGACGCTACGCCTCTATGAAGCCAATGCCTATCTGCGTGAATTCGACACCCGTATTTTGAGCTGTGAACCTGCGGATGGTCGCTACGCTGTAATCCTCGACCAGACCGCCTTTTACCCGGAAGGCGGCGGCCAGCCGGCCGACCAAGGGATGTTAGGTGGTCAACCGGTGCTCGATGTCCGGGAAAGGCCGGAGGGACTGGTCCATCTCCTGCGTGATCCTCTGACGACAGGTTCGGTTGTGCATGGCGCGATCGACTGGGACATTCGCTTTGCGCGCATGCAGCACCACAGTGGTGAGCACATCGTGTCCGGCCTGGTCAAACAACGGCATGGCTTCGACAATGTCGGCTTCCACATGGGCCGCGAGGCCGTGACCATGGATTTCAATGGTGTGCTGGATGATGTCGCGCTGGAAGAAGTGGAGCGACTGGCCAACCAGGTGATTTACCAGAATGTGCCGGTCGAAGCGGCCTATCCTGTGGAATCGGATCTGTCGAACCTTGACTATCGCAGCAAAAAAGCGCTTGAAGGCACTATCCGGATCGTCTCGATCCCCGGTGCGGACCTGTGTGCCTGTTGTGGCACTCACGTCCGGCATACTGGTGAAATCGGCATCATCCGTTTCGTCAAAGCCGAGAAGTACAAGGGTGGCACCCGGATTACCATGCTCTGCGGCGCGTGGGCCTGGCAGGAAGCTCGCACTCAGGCGCAGCGCGTGCAGGCGATCGCGACCGGGCTGTCCACTTCAGCTGACAATGTGGTGCAGGCAGTGGAGCGAATGAAAGCTGAGCTGGCGGCTGCGAACAAGCAAAACCAGGAGCTGAAGCACCAAGTTTGGATATATGAATCGGTTCAAGCTAAACCCATCAACGGTTGGTTGATCCGCTTTGAAGATGATTTGAGTGCTGATGATCTCAGGCAATGTTGTCAATTGTTCGGCCAGAAAACCGGGCGGGCGATCATTCTGTCAGCAAAGGATACTGCCGGCAGGGAAGAGGCACCCGGCGAATACCGCTATGCGATGTATAGCACCGATGAAAGCCTACGGGCTGTGAATCAGTCATTTCTGCAACGCTTTACCGGTAAAGGTGGAGGTCATGCTTCGCTCTACCAGGGGACCATAACAGGGATAAAAAACGAGATCGAGGCATTTTTCTCGAGCCAGCGTTGATTACTTTCCTGAGTCTGAAAACAAGAAGGGTGCACAGATTCTGCGCACCCGTTAACTTTAGACGGATTCCACGTGTTTCCGGTAATTGTCCAGGATCGCCTGCCAGCCAGCCTGTTGCATCTCCGGCGAATTTTCTGTTTCGGCGTCAAATCGCTCAATCACGCGTACGTGATCCGCTTCTGGCAGGAAATCGATCTGGACCCTGCGTCCGTCGTCCATGGTGTAGGCAATTCTCTCCAAAGGGATCACCACATCGTAAACGCCGCCAAAATCAAAGCCGAAACTGCCGTCTCGTGCCTCCATGCGTGTGGTGAAGGATCCCCCAGATCGAAGGTCATTGGTCGCTGACGGTGCATGCCAGTCATCAGAGGCAAAACACCACTGTGTGATATGGGCTGGATCGGTCCAGCATTGCCAGGCTTTTTCCAGTGTTGAGTGAATGATTGTTTCAACGGTTATCGAGATCGTTTCAGGCATAAAAAAAACCACCTTTCGGTTATTAGTTTAAACCGAATGGGTGGTTTTCATGGTGTTTTAAGTTACCTGGTTGAGTTATCTCTTTTTGCGATTGCGCTTACGGGCAGCGGCCTGGCGGCGGATGTCCTTTTCGCGGCTGTTTTCAAAATGGGACTTGATCTTGTAATCGCGCAGGATGCCTTCCTTGGCGACGGTTTGTTTGAATTTGCGCAGAGCCTGTTCGAAGCTTTCCGGGCTATTGACTGTGATTTTGACCATAGTGTTCTCCTTTTTTCATGGATGCAGGATAATGACCTGCGACCGGCGGTTCTTAGATAGAGCCGCCCTCTGAATCATCTGTTATTGTCATAGGTAAGCCTGAGGAATCGTTCGAAACCATCAGGTAATGGGAGATTTTATATAGATCTATCACATTCTTTCTTTGTATCATTCCGCAACTGAATCAAAATTATATCACAATTATTTGCCGGCGGGAACAGTTATTTCAAGTTTTTGTTGATTGGTGTTGCCTCTTGCAAAGATACTTGAGATTCTTTTCACCAGTCGCCTTCAAACAAAAATAGACCGCCAGGTGATGACGGTCTACTTGCCCTCCGGGTCGGAGGATGATGTGGTTGCGGAGGCAGGATTCGAACCTGCGACCTTCGGGTTATGAGCCCGACAAGCTACCAACTGCTCCACTCCGCGGTATGAAATTGAGGCGGTTCGTTGCACCCAAGTGGTGGTGCTCGTGGCCGGACTCGAACCGGCACGGAGGTTAATCCGACGGATTTTAAGTCCGGTGCGTCTGCCTATTCCGCCACACGAGCAAGAGTTTCTTGTTGTGTGCTCAATAATAATAGCACCGGCCCAGGAGAAAGTCAAACATTTTCGGATGCGA